>JAFDTP010000010.1 GCA_019594195.1 Thermoplasmata archaeon | reverse complement strand
CTTCATAAGTTTTCAGTATTTCAAAACCTGCTTTTCTAACTATTTCCTTATTCTCGTCGTTGAGAAAGAAACCCTTAACTTCTCATTTTAAGAGATGGCTCCCGTCGCATGAAGCAGAAGTTTTCAAGCTTGGAAGGTCTTCTCTACAAGTTGCAAATGGTATATCGTTCTCTTCACACTCTTTTGCAACAGTTCCCAATATCTCTTTTCGCTTTTCTTCGGGAACATAATAACTGTTGTCGATCTTCTCCCCCTCTTCAAAATAAAGCTCTTCTAAATCTTCGGCTATCTCAGGAAAAGCTAACTTGAATCTTTTCCAACTATCCCCTCTAGGTTTGAATGTGCTTGAGACAATATGTTCCGCTCCCGCTTCCTCCACTTTTCTAACTACACGGGGTATCTCGCTCTCAGTAAGTTCAGGAAATATCGGATCGAAACGAACTCCCACTGAAATACCTTCCACAGCAAGACTTTTCACCAAGTCCAATCTTGTTCGAGGAGAGGGAGCGTTAGGTTCCAATTTTTCTTGTATATCTTCTTTCAGTGTTGATATACTGATAGTCACGGCAGAATGCATCTTCTTTAGAACATCTATATCTCTTCTAACGTGCACACCTTTAGTAACCACTAGAACTTTCATATCCTCCTTCTTTAAGATTTTGAGAATCTCTCTCGTGTCCCCATGTTCTTCATCCTTTGGAATATAAGGATCTGAAGAGTTAGAAATAGAGATCAGAGATCCTTCAGGGATCTTTTTAACGTCTTTTTTCACTCTCTCAACAACGTTCTTCTTCCTCCTGGGTTCGAAAAAGTTAGGAATATAAGTCGAATAGCAGTAGATGCACCTGTGTCCACAGCCGGTGTAGGGATTCAGCGAGTATTTTTCGGGACAGGTGCACATCTCGCTGTCCCACGGGTCGAATTCGTTTATTACGTCCATCTAGAAAATCTACTGAAAGGGTGGATTATAAAGTCTACTTTTACTGACCTCCCTATGAAATGCTTATATGTTCTCAGCGATTGATGGACTTAGATGGCAAATCTAGAAAAGATCGCCCATCTTGCAGAAGAGAGCGAATTCGACGTTTCTACTCCCAGGAAAAACTGGGACGAGTTAGATCTGAACAAGGTACAAACACTAGGAGCGGGAACGAAACACGACGTCTGCGCCTCCACCGCTACACCTAGAATGGTAAAAGGACTTCAGAAGATAGGCAATACTTCTAGAGGAGGGATCTGCCACTCTTTCACTCCTGACGGCAGATGTATCAGTCTTTTCAAGACTCTGTTCACGAACGAATGTTCTCACGACTGCAGTTACTGTCCAAACTCAGATGACTGTTCGAGCAAAGGTAAGACTTATTCTTACACTCCAAAAGAACTTGCGGATATTACGCTCTCTCTTTACCAAGGCAATTATGTAGAAGGGCTTTTCCTCAGTTCCGGTACGGGTAAGGATGAAGATATAATCATGGAAAAATTGATCGAAACGGTCCGTATTTTGAGAAAAGAATATAATTACGAGGGTTACATACATCTGAAGATCTTACCGGGAACTGACAAGGATTACATCAAAAGGAGTTTAGAATATGCGGATAGACTGAGTCTGAATATCGAATCGTGTTCAAAGAGCAGACTCCATGAAGTGAGTTCTACGAAGCATTACGACTACGACATACTTCGGAGGCAGCGATACATCAGAGATCTGATGGAAAAGAAGGATCTTCCCGCGGGACACACAACTCAAACGATAGTAGGTGGAGCGGGAGAGAGTGACAAGGAGATATTTGAGAGTATGATAAGAGAATACAGAAGGATGGACATCAAAAGGATGTATTACTCGTCATTCACTCCGGTAGAAGGCACGGGCCTAGATGATAGAGAAGACGTGCCCAACTCTAGAGAACATCGACTGTATCAAACCGACTGGCTCTTCAGAGTCTACGACTTAGATCCCAGCGAGATAACCCTTGCTTTCGATGAGGAGGGTTTTCTTCCAGATGGAGATCCTAAGATGGAGATCGCTCAGAAGGAATTAGAGGAGCCAGTCGATCCGAATGAAGCTTCATATGATAGATTGATAAGAGTTCCAGGGATCGGTCCTAAAAGCGCTGGAAGGATAGTGAAATCTAGAGAGGAGGAGGATATCACAAAGTGGAGTGAGCTCTCTAAATTGGGAGTCGTTCTCAAAAGAGCTAGAACGTTTCTGAAAGTGAACGGTTGGAAGCATTCAACTCTAGACAGGTGGTCGAGTTGATAAGTAAAAGAAAAATGGAGTTGTTGAAGGCGAATGAAAACACCGAAAAAAATGATATCCAGTTGGCTAAAAATATAGATGATGATAGACTGGAAACTGCGAAAAGAGACGATATAATCCATATAAGAAAATTGATCAGAGAAACCGGTAGAGAGATACACAAGATGAAAGGGTTCGTTAGATTCAAACAGTTAGGTGAAAAAGTGAAATGTGGCTACATGAAGCCAGAACATGATATAGGTTTCATGGTAGCAGATTGGTTCGCAAAAAGATTCCCTGGGTACATCATAGTTCTTGGTAACGAAAGGGAGAGTTGGGTATCGATCTATACCGAGAAAGGCATATCAAATGAGAAAGGAGATCCTCTTGAAACAACGTTGAAAGAGTTGAAGGAATATTTTGAGCTGGAGGAAGAGATAGATTTGACAAAGCTTTGGGAAACCTATTACAAGAGCCAGTACTCTGAGAATAGAAAGAACAAGGAGCTATTCAATAAAAACATGCCTAAGAAATATATGAAAAGAACGAAAACCGAAGTAGAGAAAAAATTCGAAATGAGAGACTTAAATGATTACTGATCGTGATTAAATTTATATATTTAGCATCTTTTCTTATTGTTATTGTGGTGAGACATGTGAACATTATCGGTAAGTATGAGAATATCGTAGCTAAATATCCAAAAGTCTTTCTTGTTGTTTTGATCGTGATAACTATTTTCTTGGCACCTCAAGTGGCTCAGTTCGAATTCGATGCAGGGGATGAGGACTTCCAGCCAGATACGGAGATCGCGAAGGCGAACAGCATGATCAGAGAAGAGTACGGAGAAGAGGGTGTACAGGTCAACATCATCTCCGATGCCGAGGACAACGTTCTGAGTCTTGATAATCTCTTGATGCAGGTGGATCTGGAAGAGAATCTGAACGAGAGCGAAATACTAGAAGAAAGGTTGAGAAAGACTAGGGAGGCCCCTAACGGCGTTTCTTCTCCTGCCAGATTGATAGCGCAGACGAGGTTCTTAAAAGAAATGGAAGATATGGGGATAATAGATGGAGATCAAGATGGAGCTTCAATGGAAATAGAACTTACCTTTGAACAAATTAGAGGGATATTAAAAGGTGAAAATACTACTATAGGACCGGCAACATTCGATGAGCCGTTTTCACCTGATGAGCATCTCGAAGGATTATATGACGTAGATGTATTTGATCTTGAAGAGATCCTACCATTTTTGCTTTCTAAAGATTACGATGGGGAGAGTAGTGCCTCGAAGTCCATCACCAGCGTCTTCATAATCGATGGACTCGAAGATGATGAGCTCCTTGACACTGAAAAGGAGATCCTAAGCATCGCTGAAGATGTCGAAGAAGGCAGTGTGACGAGAACTAGATTGAGAGTTATAGGCGATGCTCTGGTCGACGAACAGGTCAACGAAGCTTCGGGCAACAATATCGGCATCTTGATGCCTCTCGCCTTCGTTTTTGTGATAGTTGTTCTAGCCATAATGTACCGCAACTTTACCGATACTATCCTTAACCTTGTAGCTCTAATCATGGCGGTGATCTGGACCTACGGCATCGGGGTGTTGGCCGGCATCAATCTCGGCAATCCGATGATGACAACTGTACCGGTTCTTGTCATCGGTTTAGGTATAGATTACGGTATACATTTCACTTCAAGGTATAAAGAGGAGATCGGGAAAGGGAGTGAGGTAAGAGACGCGATGTCTAAAACCGGCGCTACGGTCGGATTCGCGATACTGCTGACCACCATAACTACTGTGATCGGCTTTCTGAGCAATCTTGCATCTAATATTTCCATAATCAGAGAGTTCGGCGTTTTGTGCGCGGTAGGTATAATTAGTGCATTCATCTTGATGCTCACTTTCTTCCCTTCCGCTAAAAACATCATAGATACTCGGAGAACGAAAAAAGGTAAAGAACTGGTGAAGAAAAAGACTTCTAAAAGAAAGAATAAAAAAGAGGACAAAAGGACCTTCGGACAGAGATTCTGGGATAAGTTAGGCGAACCTGAGAGTTTCTGTGAAGCGGACAGAGACTGTGTGAACAATGGTTTGGGTCTAGGTGCCATAGCCGCTCGAACTCCATTGGCAGTGGTAGTGGTGGTTCTTCTCATCACATCCGTCGCTGCTTACGGAGGTCTACAGATAGAAGCGGAATACAGCTTTACCGATTTTCTTCCTGAAGGTGAGGACGTGACCGAGAACATCAACATGTTCGTCGACGAGTTCGATTTCAGTGAGGAAACGATATATATACTGGTGGAGGGAGACGTTACGCAGCCTGAAGTTTTGAGAAATGTGAAAGAAGCAAGAGACGAAGCTATGGAGAGCGATTACGCTGTTACAGCTAGAAGCCCCGAGACTGTTTATGATATAGGAGAAGATATGTTCGAAGGGGGTAGTTTTGACGATAACGAAACTGAAAGTTGGCTCAGGATAGTCGAAGAAGACGATGAGGCCTCTCGAGATGACGTAGAAAAGGTATACAGGGCGATGTTACGTGAAAGAGAAGCCGACACGAGAAGAGTATTGAAAGAGGAAAACGATGAATTCACTGGCACTTTACTCCGCATCCCTGTAGATACACAGGAAGAACAGAAGGTCCAGGAAACTCAGGAACAGATGGAAGAAGCCGCTGGAGTATTCGACGATAACGACCTTGACAGAGTCATAGTCACCGGCGGGCCGATAGTCAGTCAATCCATCTTTCAATCTATAAACGAAGGTCAGATACAGACTTTGGCTATAACGTTTATACTAGCCCTATTGATCTTAGCAGGTCTATACGTCTATCTGGGAAAAGGACCTCTGCTTGGAGCGGTGACCGTACTTCCTCTCGTTTTCGTGATCACTTGGACCTTCGGAGCTATGTACTTCTTCGGCATACCGCTCAATCCTGTCACCGTGACTATAGCAGCTATAATAGTCGGTATAGGAATCGACTTCAGTATACATCTCACCCAAAGATTCATCGAGGACACGGAAGAGATCCCTCATTCAGAATGTGCTCTCTGTGTTTCCGCAAGTCATACAGGCAGCGCTTTGTTCGGTTCAGCCGCTACGACTATAGCAGGATTTGGTATCCTGTCCTTTGCTGTCATACCACCGTTAGCTCAATTCGGTCAGGTGAGCGCTTTAAGCATCTTTTTCGCTTTCCTCGCTGCGGTTTTCGTCTCACCGACCTTCCTGCTGGCCTGGTACAAATTCAAGTATGAAAGATAAAAAAAGTGATTGAGGGTTTTCAGTCGATCGGACAGGTCACTGAGCTCCAGCCTGAAAGGCCTCCTAGGATGACATGAAGATCATCCCATCCATGTTTTTTCAGTAGGCTAGCTGCGGTCATAGATCTCAGACCACTACCGCAGAACACGTAAACCGGTTTGTCTTTCGGCACTTCTTCTTTTCTCTCAGGTAATTGAGTCAGGTGTATCTCTTTGGCTCCTTCAATTTCCCCCTCAAGTTCTATCTCTTCTTGAGGTCTGACATCTAACAGGAAAGTAGATTCTTCGCTGTCTAGTATATCGCAGGCATCATTGACATTCACCGTATCTATAGATTCGCTCTCGTGACCGTTCATATTCCAGGACAGCATACCGCCGGCAAGACATCCCTCCACATTATCATATCCTATCCTTTTCAGATAAGTGTACGCTTGTGCTGGATTACCTGCTTCATCAACCAACAAGATAGGTTTATCGTAAGGCAAAAACCAACCTGCAAAGCTCGGTATACCGTCCTCCCATATCGATATAGCTCCGGGGATGTGTGATGCTCCAAAAGCGAGTTCCTTCCTGGTGTCTAGAACCACCGCGTCTTCAGCTTTCTTTTTGAATTCCTTCGGAGAAAGATAATCCATCATCTCCTCTGACATCGGATACTCAGGAAGATCGAGGTTCATCTCTTCCATCTTCTCGAAATAGGGCGGATATTCTAACATCTCAGATATCTTTTCGGCGAACTCGTCTTTATCTTCTACCTGGAGTTTGGGATTCCTTTCTTTTTCTATACCTACTGTAGTGGTTTCACGTTCTGCTATAGCGCCTGCACAGACCGATCCGGAACCATGAGCGGGGCAGACGATCACACCGTCCCCGAGAGATAATATCTTGTTGAAGATGGAATCATAAAGTGTATGGGCCATCTTCTCGAGATTCTCTTCGCCGTAGAAGTCTATCCTTCCAACGTCACCTGCAAAGAGTGCGTCTCCAGTGAATACCTTCCAAGGTTCTCCGTCGGGATCGTATAGGATGTAGCTCATGCTGCCTAAAGTGTGGCCAGGCGTGTGGATCGCCTCTATCTTCAAACGACCGACGTCCCAGGTATCGTTTTCCTCAGCCGGTTCACCGTAAGTGTAGTCTAGATCTTTGTCAGCATGGTAAATTTCCGCCCCAGTTCTCTTCTTTAACTCGTAAGAACCGATCACATAATCTTCGTTCCTATGAGTTTCTAGTACCGTTTTGATGTTCATGCCGTGCTTAGAAGCAAGATCGATATATTCTTGTACATCTCGTTTCGGATCTATAACCGCAGCTTCGTTCTTATCTCCTATCATGTAGGAGTAATGCGCTAAACCTTCAGATTTTATCTGTTTAAACAACATCTCCTTTTCCTCCACTATCACATCTATTATCTGTTCCGAGTGTAATTTAATTTTCCCTTTCGATTCGACAAAACATTAATACGACGCAGAAGGTAATGATAACAGGTGAATAACATGACTAAAGCTATCGTTTTGTTGGAGAATGGATTCGAAGATACGGAGTTGACATACCCATATTACAGGTTACAGGAGGCCGGTTTCGAAGTCGATCTTGTTGCGGAAGAAGCCGATGAGGTATACGAGAGTAAAAATGGCCAAAATATAAGATCACATAAAGCCGCGAAAGACGTTAAAGCTTCGGATTATGACGTTTTAGTGATACCCGGAGGTAGAGGTCCTGATAGGATGAGGATAAAGGAAGATATAGTGAAGCTCACTAAAGATGCAGTGGATAACGACCTTGTCATCTCCTCCATATGTCACGGCGCTCAACTACTGATAGAAACGGATCTGTTGGAAGGAAAGAAGGCGACATGCTATTATTCGGTAAGAACTGATCTGGAGAACGCCGGAGCGGAGTTTTTGGATCAGGAAGTGGTAGTAGATGGCAATCTGGTCACTTCTAGACATCCCGGTGATCTACCCGCGTTCATGGAAGAAACACTCAAACTGCTCTAAAACCTCTTTTTCCTTTTCTCATATCTGCTTGTAGACGTCTATGTCTTCACCCGGTCTTTTACCCAATTCTTCCCTTGCAGTTCTGACTATCACTTTTGCCACATTCCTGGGATCTTCTCCTTCATGATCAGTCATTGGTGTGGCTGTAAGTCCAGGATTTACCACGTAAGACGGTACCTCTGAAGAGAATTCCTCAGCTATAGACTGGGTGAAGCCTCTCACCCCGAACTTGGTAGCGCAATAGATAGATACCTCTGAACTACCGCTTTTCCCTAGACCGCTTCCGATATTAATTATCATACCACTATATCCTTCTTTCAGATGAGGCAAAGTGATCTTTGTCGTCTGTATGAGACCTTTCAGATTCACTTCAAGCTGTTTTTCTATCTCCTCAAAATCCATCTCACTCAAAGTTCCGCTGATTGATATTCCCGCGTTGTTGATAAGCAGATCGATCCGGCCGAATTCATCTTTTACTTTCCCTACAGCTTCCCTGATCGAATCTCTATCAGTAACATCTAACTCGACCAGCATCGCTTCAGAATTTTCTTTACACTTTTGTACAACCTCTTCCCCTCTTCTTTTCCCTTCCTTGTAAGTCACCGCTACTTTAGAGCCCTCTTCTGAAAACTTTATCGCGGTCTCCTTTCCGATCCCGGAACTGGAACCAGTGATGAGAACTACAGCGTTTTTCAGATCCATAGAAGATTATTAGTTCAAACGTATACTTTTAACTTTGGGTCTTAGAACCTAATAGATTATAAGGAAAGAAGTTCTTTCAGGTTCAGGGAGAAGATGGGAAACGAAAATACATACAAAGAAACTGAAGAGTACTGGAACGCGGTATTTGAAGACGTCGAAATGAAGTTCGATCCAGAATGCAAGATATCGGTAGATAAGATCGAGGATTGTCTTGATTGGATGGTCGATGAAGGATCTTCGATCATCGATTTCGGCTGTGGAAACGGAAAGTTACTTATTAGATGTTCAGCCAAAGGAGCCGAAAAAGGGACCGGTATAGATATCAGTTCGGAAGGCATCGATAAGGCCGAAAAGATAGCAGAGAAGACCGGTTCAAACGGTAGGATGGATTTTGTCGTAGGTGGAAAGGAAATCCTTCAAGACCTTCAGGAGAACGAATTCGATGGAGGTATTCTATCAAACATCATCGACAATCTTTTACCAGAAGATTCAAAAGAAGTTCTAAAAGAATTAAACAGGATCATCGAACCAGATGGCAAAATATTTCTAAAATTGAACGATCATATAGATCCGGATCAGATGGATGAGTGGAACGCTAAAAATATCAACGGTAGTCTGTATAAGGAGGAAGGCGGACTCTACCTGTGGAATCTGACAGATGAAGAGGTAAAGAATATCTTGAACGAACACTTCAAGATAGAAAAAAGAGTCGACGTAGAATTAGAAGGACAGACCAACAGGCTTTATTATTTAAGAAATCTATGAGGACAGATGTTTGAGTGAGAATATGAAGTCGAACCAAGACCTGCCGATATATTTCGACGGAAAACATTACGATGCTTGGACTGAAAGAACCGTGGATATACCTTTCTACAAAGATCAGGTAAAAAAATACGGTGATCCAGTCTTGGAATTGGGATGCGGCACCGGGAGGATCACGATCCCGATAGCTGAAGATGGTTATGACATAATCGGATTAGACATTTCAAAGAAATTTTTGAAGAGGGGTAAGGAGAAGGCAAAAAAGGAAGGATCGGATGTCAGTTGGATCGAAGGTGACATGAGGAACTTTTCTTTAGACAAAAGTTTCAATTTGATCTTCATCCCGTTCAACTCTATACAGCATATCTTATCTCTAGAAGATTTAGAAAGAGTTTTTCAAAATGTAAAACGTCATTTGAATCCAGAAGGGAGATTCATAACCGAATTCTTCAATCCAGATCTTGATATCTTGAATAGGGACCCTCAAAAGGAACACGAGGTCATAGAATATGAAGATCCAGATTCAGAAGGGAAAGTGGAGATCACAGAGAAGACCTCTTACGAGAAGGCTGAGCAGATCCTACATTTGACATGGTTCTACGATTTCGAAGATAGTAAAATGAGCAGAGAATGGACCAGCAGGGTATGGTTTCCTAAAGAAGTTGATGCTGTCTTCAAATACAATGGATTCGAGATAGAGCACAAGTACGGTGATTTTGATAGATCGCCTTTCACCAACAATTCGGGGCAGCAGATAGTAGTTTGTAAAAACATTTAGCTAGAGTAAACCGAGTCTCTGAATTAAGATGTTAGGGCAAAATTAATTATACCTGCAAACAAACGTAATTAAACATAACTTAGAATCATAGAGGTCACCAAATGTATGAAAAACTGATCGGAAAATTCAAAAAGAAGATTAAAAAAACTGAATTCTCCCTTTTCGGGAGGAATTTCGAAGAAGGTAGGATAAGAGAACAAAAATATTTTGACCTTCAACTGGAGATGGATGGTGAAGAAAAAAGACTGATGAGAATAAGCATATACAAAGGAAAAGAACCCTACTATAAGCCTTGGATAGAGATGTTCTCCATAAGAAATTCCCTGAATTTCGGCGAAGAAAGATTCAGTTATTTCGATTCAAAAGTTGAAAAAGAACTACTAGATATTTTCGCCTCTCATATGGATGAAGGAGGGAGGATCTTTGTAGAGTATCAGAATGACAAAATAAGTATGAGAGAACTGTCTTCAGGAGTACCAGAGCCATGTTCCCGTTTGGGATATGAACTCTTTAAAAGAGGTTTCACCTGGTTCAAAGATTGGTATTTTTCCGAAGGCTTTCATGAGGGAAACCAAAAGATCCAAGGAGAAAAACCTATCGATGATGAACACAAAAAGAAGCATCTAGACCAGATCAAAAATCAGGTAGAGGAGTTCTTAGAAGGGGAAGAGAGCCAAAATGAAAAGACGTTGAAAAGAGCACAAAAAATTTTAGAAGAAATAAAAAATTAGACACTATCTGACCATTTTCGCACTCACCACGTCCCCTCCACATCTGGGACATTCTTCTTTAGGTTCTTTAAGCCACCGACGACACTTCTCGCATCTGTATGTCCATTCCCGCTCCTCGTCGATCTCTTCTTGGGCGACTCCTTTGTACTCAACTTCCATGGATTTAGCTAAATTTTGAATAGAATAATCGTCGGTTAATATAGTCCCTTCCACGTAGATCGCCAGAGCTACTACTTCCATATCTGTTTCTGACATTCTTATATCGTCCCCAGTCCTGCTTGCCTGCTCTTTGACCCTATTCATAAGATTTCCCGGAGGACTCATCTCTGTCAGACCGGCTGATCTCATCATCTCTAGCTTTCTATGCCACCGACCACCTTCACTTATCTCTGATAATACACCCGGAGGGACATACATATCGTCGTCCATCGGGATGTCTTTTCCCGATAGTATAGCGGAAGTATCGAGGACGTACTTCATCATCAAGCAATGATCATAAGTTGATAATATCCTTTTCCATCGAGAGAAAATTTTTAACTGTTCTATCTACTTAAAACACATGGCAATATATGAGTTCGAGGGTAAAAAACCTGATATTTCAGATAGTAGTTACATAGCTAAGACCGCCACTGTGATAGGAGACGTAACTATAGGGGAGGATTGCTATATCGCTCCTGGTGCAAGGATAAAAGGCGACTATGGTAAGATCAGGATAGGAGAATACACTAATGTTCAAGAGAACTGTGTGATTCATGCGAGACCGGGAAAAATAACGAGAATTGGAGATTGGGTCACTGTAGGACACGGGGCGATAATCCATGGTGGAAAGGTCGATGAATACGCTGTTATCGGTATGGGAGCGATCGTGAGCGATGAGGCAAAAATAGGAAGATGGAGCGTCGTAGGAGAAGGTGCAGTAGTAAAAAGCGGTCAGGAGATAAAAGATGAAGAAGTTGCAGTCGGTATACCCTCAAAGGTCATCAAAAAGATATCAGAGGGATACAAAAAAGAATGGATAGAGATCAAAAAAGAATACGTCTCTTTCTCTAAAAGATACAAAGAAGATCTGAAAAGAATAGATTAACCGATCTCTTCTACTAGAGGGTTTTTTTCTTCCAGAGCTTCTCTAAAAGTAAGTACGTCGCCTTCAGCTTGCTCGGCCACACACCAAACATCTTCAGTTTTATCCCGAAAATCGGCCTCTCTGGTGAGATGATGATCGTATAGAACGGTCTCGAAGTCGCACTCTCTGATGATCCGTGATGCGTTTTTGATAGATCGATTCAGATTGAAATTGTTCAGCATGTAACCCAAAAGATATGTTGCGGGTCCGTCCATTATCAGATAGTCCGGAGCTTCATGTATTATCCATTCTGCGTAGTCCTCTATCGTAGGACCCTGGATATCCGATGTATATATGAACTTATCCATCCCCTTTTCAACGACTAAAGCGATCACCCAGCCGGTTTTCGAGTACTCTATACCGTGAAAAAGAGGCTTAGTGAACCTGATAGTGGTTTCTCCTATTCTGACGGTTTTGCCGTCAGCGTAGTGAATATTCGATAGAGGCTCTTCGACTTGATTCTTCTCATTCCACATATCAGTTCTATCGAAGAATTTTCTCCTCCACTTCTTGTGAAGTTCTTCTCTTCTGTCCTTATAATCGCCCTCGTCTATCTCTTGAAGTAAAGGTAGTTCGTTTAAAGGATCTTTATATTCTACCTCATCAGGTATGATTTTAAAATCATCTAGGTCTTCTCCGTCTTCCTCAGCGTCTAAGATGGCCTGTAAAAATTTTCTACTCCGTTTCCACTGGGAAGGGTTTATCCATCTGTTCGGATCTTTTATCCATATCTCCTTTTCAGAAAACACATCTTTGAAATCGATACCGCTAGCATCCGGTAGGAAATGATGGTCATAATGATAATGTGAAATGAAGACATGTTCAGCATCTTTTGAGGATAACTCTATCTTTCTCCTCGCCTTGTCCAATAGAGCATATTTTCGCTCCGTTTCTAACGGAAAACTCTTCTGCATTACGGCTGCGGCGGGATCGATGATGATAGAAGTGTCAGAAGTTTTAACCTTTACACACGTACTCTTCGCACCCATACTGTCGGCCCATACGGGTTCGACCTCGATCTTATCCATGCGATCACTCCTTGAAATCTACAAATCTCAATATCTCTTTTAAACTTTCATCGTTTTCGATCAGTTTTTTTAGCTCTTTTTCATTCTTAGGAGCTTTCCTGAATATCGTAGCCGCTCTTTTTTTACCGATCCCGGGGATCTTTTGAAGCTGTGAAAAGGAAGCATCGGAAACGTAGAAAGGACAGTGGACTCCAGTAACGCTCCTATGTCCGTGATCAGTGATCAACACGTCGTAGTACTCATGCAGATCCAGTTCATATTCAACACCGACCAACAAAGGATAGGTCCCTATCTGACGACCAAAAGTAACGTTGCTATCGATCTTCTCCATAAAGACGTCTTTTAGAACGGTACCAGGAGGAAGTAGTCTTTCCAACATCGGGTTGTCGATTTTCTCTCTCACTTTCTTCTTGAACCGCTTGAAATCATTTTTATACCTCAATTCAAAATCGCTATCATCATGAGAAAGTACTTGACGTATGTTTATCCTCCTCAAAAGAAGACCTTCATCCAGCAGTTCCTCTAAAAAGCTATAGTTTTTATCGTATGTTTCTCTTGTCTCCCCTTTCAAACCGCCCAAAAAATTGAGCCCGGGGAGAAGTTCGGGCATACCGTTCGAACCTCTTTCGCTTCCGACTTCATTGATCATCCGCACGGCTTTCCTCACTAGCAGAGGATTTGAATTCAGATTGTTTTTTTCTATCACTTCTTCGTCTGCCGATTCCATACCCAGGGCTAGAACGTTTCCTGAAGTGGTATACTCCACTAGGCTCTTTAAGATCTCTCTGCTCCTTTCAGGGTGTTCAGCAATAACGGCAGGATTAGCATTATCAATATGGAGAACTTCGATCCCTGGGCACGCCTCATTTATACCTCTGAACAGCCTCTCGACTTCTTTCGGCCGGGGCATCGGAACTTCTTTTTCACCTATCCCTTCTGCCTTGTAACTGACAGTGCAGGATTGTCCGCCTAGACGAAAGTACTTTATTCCTTTCTCATGAAGAAGTTCAAATTCCTCTATTATATCATGTTGATCTCGAAATTCTGGTTCACCGTAAGCGGGTTCTGAACAAAAAGAACATCCTCCTGTAAAATATCGTGGACATCCTCTGTAAGCGGTCATCTCTAATAAAAGGGGGTCAGGATAAAGCGGATGTCTTTCGACCACTTTATGACCATATTTGAGCCAGTCCTCGATCTCTTCGGGCTGGGCCCATCTGTCCTCGCCTTCGCCGAAAAGAGAGTCATAGAAATAGGCTGCAAGGTCCTTGGTAGCATAATGGTCATATCCCTCTACATCCTCATATCTAGCTAATGGCCCTCCTAAAAAGGTCTCTCCAGGTTCATCAGTTATATCCTCCGCCTCTTCCACTGTCAGAGGGGTCCCGCCAAGATATTTACCCGGGACTGTAACACCACCATGTACCAGGATGATATCTCCTAAGGGTATTCCATATTCCCTGTACTCATCTGCTGTTATGTATTCCCAGGTCAGGTCTAATTCCCTTGCAACACCGACTAACATCCTAGGTTCAGGGGAAAGATAAGGAGGAACACCCAACAGTCCTGGCTCGTCTACATAACCGTCTAAAACTAGGATATCCACTTTTTCTCTTCTATCTACCGGTTTTTTCCATCTTTCATCGATCATGATCTTTCAAAACCTTCTTTGCCTTTTTTATACTGCCACTTGTAACAACGGTCCTTACTTCGCCACCACTGATCTCTATCCTGTTCAAGATCTCTATTGCTTTATCTTTACCTGTATGATTACATCTAACTATACCTCTATCTCCTTCAAATACGGTCAACCAAGGTTCTATCGCATCGTATTCTTCCCTTGAAAACTGTCCTCTGATAGCATCGATCATACCTCTCCTATCGGTCTTCGCTCCCTTTATCACGAAAGCGATATACCTCTGTCTATCGTCGCCTACAACCATCATTTCAGATAAGCACTCTCTTTTTATAAATCACTCGGTGGATTGGTCAAAGTCTCTATAGTTATAGTGGAAGACGCTCGTGATCATTTTTATCATGAAAGCTACGCTTGAGTGAGAAAAGGAATTATATCACTTTGTAATTGCGTTGCGTGAGCAAGACAGGTGTCTTGCGAGTAAGTGGAACGCAGTTCCAGTACGTCATCCACATCCGCAGAACTTGCTTCGAGGATGCGAGGAATAAATTCCTCTATTCCCTCGGCTAGTAAGCCTCGGAACTGCAAGTACGTTAGTCCTGCACAACTTTACGAGGAATCAAATTCCTCGAATCAAAGGAATTCAAAAAACCTCAAGTTTATTTACGTCCCATATCATTGATTTTGATGATGAAGAAATTTTACTACCCCGGAAAAAAATTCCCGAGTATTTCGGTCACTGGAAAAGAGTGTGCTCTCTCCTGTCCTCACTGCGATGGAAGATTTTTAGAGAGGATGGTCCACGTATCCGGCCCCGATGAACTTTATGATTTTGCTTTAGAATTAGATGAATCTGGCGGCAATGGTTTCCTACTGAGCGGGGGTTGTACAGAGAAAGGTAGAGTTCCGATCGAAAAATATCTAAAAAAACTCTCTAAGATAGATCAGACAACTCAGCTATCTATAAATGTCCACACAGGTTTATCTTCTGAAAAGATGATCGAAGGCTTGGCAGATTCTGGGATCGACGCTGTTTCATACGACATGATAGGATCTAAGCAAACGATAGAAAAGATCTATGGTTTAGATGCAACACCGGAAGATTACAAAGAGGGATACAGACTTCTGAAAAACAAGGGTATCAAAGTTTCACCTCACATAACTGTAGGATTGAACGAAGGAGAACTCGATGGTGAGATGAAAGCGATAGACTTGTTAGACAAGCCAGAAAAGATAGTTTTGAATACACTCATCCCGAACGATTTCGGGAAAAGAGTTTCAAAAGAGGATTTCATTCAAGTGATGGACCATATCGACGAGTCTACTGATATCGTGTTGGGCTGTATGAGAGAGAGAAGAAGGAACGATCTGGAGATCCAAGCGCTGAAGCAGGGGGCTATAGGTATAGTGCTACCTTCCAAAAAGACTTTTAGATGGGCAAAAGAGAATTTCGAAGTAAAACGTATCCAAAAGTGCTGTGTGATCTAACGATATATGCCTTTGCCAGTGTACTTCTGCCTGATAGGATAGAGTATCGCAGGCCATTGAAGGAATATACCTACGTAGAAAAATGATAGTATCGAAAAGCCCTTCATCTTGTCTTCAAGCAATTCGATCCTTTTTTCATATTCTAATGAAAATCGGTCATCAGACTCGATCCTGATGACCCATTTTCTGAAATCATCATTATCGAATTCGAAATGTGTGCCATCGTTTTCTCTCAACACACCACTCTGCTGCTCATCACCACCGATCTCATAAAGTGTATAAAATATTTGAGTATCATGTTCATGCGGCCTTATAGTCAAGTTCTTCACTCCACTCAATGAAAAAACTCCTAGCTCATCAAATTCAAATCGGGCTTCATATCTATCGTCCGCTTCTTCAACGTCGATACGCCCATCCTCGATTGACAGGCGGTCATTGATACTATCGGTCAGGAAAGGAGTGTAAATGACTCCAAATATTATCAAGGCTATAACCATAAAACTTAGAGACTTCTTCATGGATTTTTTTGCTAAAATGTATTTTGTGCTTTTACTCCGGTGTCTCTTTATCCTCATGACCCTGAAAACGAAAGATTCTACGATGAGGATCAATATCCATCCAAAGAGCATCAGTATGGGATAATAAAGGGGAAAATAAAGAGGATCTTGAGAGGCTCCATTCAGGTAGAGGAGAAAAGGGAACAATATAAAAATACCCACTATCTGGGGGATGATCAATTTTTTCTTTACTTTCTTTATCCTATCGATCTCATGAGTCCCTTCTAGTTTATCCTGCAGTTCTTTCAATCTTTTGATACGGGTGATCTGAGTGGGTTTATCTACTTCGCCCTCTAACTTTTTCAATTTTTCTTTCAATGCAGGACTGGTGTCCCCGGAGGATTCTTCCTCTTCAACCATATAAGCATCCTGTAATCTCCGAATCCCTTTATAGGAGTTTCGCTCCTAACTTTGATATAAAAAAGGGCACGGCAAATTCCGGTAATTCCATCTCCTCTTCTATCTCAAATACCTCGCCTTTTAAAGATATATCATCGATACTAGGAAGGCTGTCAAACCGGATATCATATTTTTTATCGCCTAAAAAGTTCGGGATTGCATCACACAGAGGATCAAAATTTGAAAGTGAATCAAGACCTATTTTCTCGACCGTCATAAATGAACCTCCATGTATAGAAAAAGGAAATCTGATCAATCTCTTCGTATCTCCTGTCACAGGTTCATCAGTCGAACCTACTATTTTCGATCCTATCTCCCGGACATTCTCTTCATTCAATATGCCCTCGATTATCTTCTTGAAGGTGGATGCATTGACCATCCTTTTATCTTCTGAAAAAACATCTAGAACAGCAGTGTCGATGATGGTCCTCCATTTCCCTTCTCTATATAAGTCTTCGTAAAGTCCAGAAGCCGTCTTCGACCCAACACCGTGTTTTTCTTCCATTTCCTCTATCACAGACTCTTTATCCATCTCATGCCATCTTTCAAGAAGATCTGTCGTAAGTTTTCTCGTCTTCCTTCTCCATCCTCCCTCTTTTTCATCGGGAAGCCTAGGTGCCTTTTTGATATTATCTATGTCTTTGAACTCACCGACTTTTATGTTCTCGTAAGGTAGAATTACTTCCATGTCCAATCCTACACCCGTTATATAATCGACTATCTCTCTCCTAGCTTGTTTAGAAAGGCTTAGAACTTTGTCTTCCCTTACATGGACGTGGTAGCCTCTGTGGCCGGAAAAATATAATTCCATATCCTTTTCCTTTATACCGAAGTCATCCATAAGGAAGTCGTTTATCAAAAGGATACATTTTTCTTTTACCTTTTCTAATTGCTCTATATAATTTAAGTCCTGACTACCTGGTAAGTGATCGGCATCTAGATCGAACACCAGGTCAGCACCGAGCCATTCTTTTTCCGCCATAGGTGCCTGTGGATTAGAATAATATGCAGTTGAATAATATGAATGCAGAGGTGTCTTTTTTTTCAAAAATTTTTCCAACTCATTTTTAGAATCGAAGGCGACTGGACGGTGCATACCTTCGCTGTCGAAATAGATGAAAGCGAACTCTCTCATGGTGAACCTATAGGGGAGGCGTATATCTACAGTCGAGTAGTAGTCTCTTAAAACTCGAGAAAGAAATCTCCTTGATCTGTCGCTTCCTTTCACAGACGTAAATCTTGTTTCTACGTAAAAGATTTTTGGAGTAGATATGCCAGGAAAAAATGCCGCAACGTTTATATACTCCTTGAACGACATTAATGATTTGATATGGGTGCTAGAGCAACAACCGGCGGACTTTTCGCATTTATGATCGTCTTCTTCATAGCCATAGGATATCTTATAGGTGGATTTTTCCTTGGTAATTGGATAGCGGGTACGATATTATTCTTGGCTATAGCAGCGATAATGAACATCGTTTCCTATTTCTACAGTCATAAGCTGATCCTACGCTCACATAATGCGAAGATCATAGAAGAAAAAGACAACCCAAGATTATTCAGACTTGTCAAAGAAGTCGCTTACGAAGCTGGGATAGAGATGCCGAAGGTCGCCATAGTTCCGACCAATACACCCAATGCCTTCGCTACCGGGCGAAATGAAGACAACGCGGTCGTGGCAGCAACCGAAGGTATACTTCAGGTTTTAGATGACGACGAACTGAAGGGTGTTTTAGCCCATGAGGTAGGACACATCCAAAACAGGGACATGATGGTGATGACCATCGCAGCTACACTCGCAGGAGCTATAACTTTCATGGCAAGGATGGTCTGGTTTCAGATGATCTTCAGCAGGAGAAGAGTAAATCCTATCTTTTTGATCGCCATGGTCTTGGCGCCGATAGGTGCCATAATAATCAAATTGGCCATCTCTAGAAAAAGAGAGTTCGGAGCGGATAAAAAAGGCGCCGAGATATCTAAAAATCCAAGAGCTCTAGCGAGAGCACTCGAAAAATTAGATAGTGCAAATAAGAGCAATCCGATGAAAAGCAAAAACACCACATCCTCATCTTTATTCATAGTGAATCCTTTCAAATCTAGTGCATTCGTTAAGCTTTTCTCTTCCCATCCTCCAACGGAGGAAAGAGTCAAGAGACTTAGAAAGATGGCGTCGGAATTCAGCTATCTATGATGTTTTTATCCCACTTCTTCAAAAATCTATAAGTATCCATTGCGATTTTGCTAACTCGTGAGTGCAAAAAGTTCGGCACCGGGTAAAGCTATCCTGTTCGGGGAACATGCTGTAGTTTATGGGGAACCAGCTTTATCTTTAGCCGTTGATAGGAGGATCAAGTGCGAAGTTTCGACTTCGTCTTCAAGGACTTTTGTTAACGGGTATCCCATAGATAGGAAACATCACGGTTATATCCTCGAGTGTATAGAAAAATTAGATACCGACGAGAAATTCCAGATAGAGACGGATAGTGATCTTCCCAGCGGCGCAGGCATGGGATCTTCCGCCGCGGTTACTGTTTCAACATTAGGGGCGTTAAAAGAATTTCTATCAGAAGAGTTTGATGAAGAAAAGATAGCAAAGGATGCCTTCGATATCGAATATTTGGTCCAAGGTAGTGCTAGTCCTATCGATACTTCGACTTCGACTCACGGCAATGCCCTATTGATTTCTAAACAAAAAGAAGACGGTTTTTTATGGAGGATCGAGAAAAAGGATAAAATCTGGAATATCCATCATCAGGAAATACCGGATATAGATCTGGTTATAGGGGACACTGGAGTCCATTCCAACACGGGACCATTGGTAAAAAAAGTCAAGAGATTTTACAAAAGTAGCAATTTTGCAAGGGAGATAATCAAAGATATAGGAGACATAGTGAAAGATGCAACTATCTCCCTAAAAGATGAAAATCTAGAGCGGGTCGGTGAACTGATGGATGAAAATCACCGCCTCCTTTCAATACTGGGAGTTAGTCATCCAAAACTCGAGAGACTTATCAAAGGTGCAAGGAAACATTCCTACGGTGCAAAATTGACCGGTGCAGGAGGAGGGGGTTCTATGATAGCACTAACAGACAAACCTGAAAAAGTAGCCGATGAAATTGAGAAGAAAGGTGGAACTCCCTATATGATAAAATCTACCAAGGACGGACTAATAGCGAAGAGTTGAATCTATATAAACCAAACTAACTGATGCGGGTTTGTCTCGGATCGGTATTCATATATGAAATATATTCAGAATGGTTTTATCTTTTTCCTGTCTATACCTATCCCTTTAGGCGTTAGAGCGATAAAATTATTTCCAACTCTAGCGATATCTCCAGACACCTCACTAGCGACCGCTTTTAATTCACTTTGAACTCTATCTAGCGATTCTTGGCTGCCCGCTATCGCCTCTACATCGACGAGAAGTATGTTACCGTCATACACATGTTCTGTTACATCTCTGACATCTTCATAACGATGAACTTCAGCTATCTTGATCAAAGTGTCCGCATCGAAAACATCTTTTTCTTCCCCTTCATCAGAGAGATGTGTAAGATCGATGTATTCTTCTCCACCGAGGTCTGAACTTTTTCCCTTCTTTTTTAGATGAGTCTTTTTCTTAAGGAAATCTCCTATCATGGCATTCACGTCCGACAGAGTGATTAGCGACAAACAATAAAAATCTATCGGAATCATCGGTCTATATGATGATGAAAAAGGAGGACTTCGTATCTGTAAGTCGGCTTAAGATCTCTATGATATCAAAATTCACGACGGCAGAAAAGATTAATATCACCTTCTTTGTTTGATATTCACACTGAGTGCAGGCGTGATCTAGTCTGGCTAGGATCTGAGCCTTCCAAGCTCATTGGCCGGGTTCAAATCCCGGCGCCTGCACTTTTTTAGGGATTTGAACCTTAGTTCACGAACATATCTTTTGTTTCCTGTGATATGTGAGTCGTTGGAATCCCGAATGTGATGAGGGATTGTGACTAGGGTCCCGGCGCCTGCATTTCATTTTTGTCTGCCGAGGAGCGGGATTTGTTAAGTTGAAACTCGAAGATCGATAACATATCTCGTCAATCATTGAATTTATATCCCAAGAGTTTTTTTCTAATAAACATGAAACGAATAATGATCGGAGTCGCATGGCCTTACGCTAACGGGCCTATACACATAGGACAGGTAGGAGGTTGCTATCTACCTCCGGACATATTCAGACGCTATCATGAGATGAAAGGTAATGAAGTATTGATGGTCTCTGGTTCAGATCAACACGGGACCCCTGTAACAGTGACTGCAGAGGAGGAGGGACTCACTCCAAAAGAGACAGCAGAAAAATACCATAAGATCAATTCTAGAGCTCTAGAAAATTTAGGTGTCGAATTCACACACTTCACATACACCATGAACGAAACACATAAACAGATAGCTAGAGACATCTTCAAAACTTTATATGAGAAAGGACACATAGGTCTCGATTCGATGGAGACGTTTTATTGTAATAATTGTGAAAGATCTCTTCCAGACCGATATGTGCTGGGGACGTGTCCTGAATGTGGTCAAGAAGACGTTAAAGGGGATCAGTGTGACGAATGTGGAACTCTTTTGGAGCCCGAAGAACTGATAGAGCCAAGGTGCATGCACTGCGGTGAGACCCCTGAGTCTAAAGAAAGCGAGCACTTTTTTCTAAACCTTTCGGACTTTCAAGATGATCTTGAGGTTTATATCGAAGACAAAGATTTTTGGAAAAGCCACGTCCTTAATTTTACAAAGGGATGGCTTAAAGAAGGTCTCGAAAACAGACCTATATCTAGAGATATGGAGTGGGGTATATCCGTTCCGATCGAAGGTTATGAAGACAAAAAAATATATGTTTGGTTCGAGGCGGTGATCGGATATCTATCGACCTCGATCAAATGGTCTGAAGAGACAAATGGTGATTGGACCAAATTTTGGAAAGATCCTGATGCTGAGCATTATTATTTTTTAGCAAAGGACAATATACCTTTCCATACGATCATATGGCCCTCGATATTGATGGGATACGATGAAGAACTCAATCTGCCCTACGACGTACCCGCGAACCAATATATGCGCCTAGGCGGCGAACAATTTTCAACATCTAGAGGGATAATAGTTTCACTTCCCGATATCTTAAAGAATTTCAGCAGTGATGCCATTAGATACTATGTGACTATGATAATGCCAGAGACTAAAGATACTAATTTCACTTGGAAGGAATTCGAAGATAAAATAAATTCAGAGTTGGTAGGAAACTTGGGGAATTTCATCCATAGAGTTCTTTCTTTCACTCACTCGAACTTCAAAGAAGTACCTGAAGCTGGTGAATTGAGTAAAAGAGACCAAGAGATAATAGACATGATCGATAAGAAAGTAGGTGAGATAGGTGAAAGCATAGAATCTAGAAAATTTAAAAAAGGGCTTAAAAAGATATTGGAACTGTCCCGTGCAGGTAACAGATATTTCAATGATAAAGCTCCTTGGGAAGATCTTCCTGATGACAAGCAAAGGGCAGCAACAACTCTTAATGTCTCACTTAGATTGGTAAAATCTCTATGCGTGACTGCTTCACCTTATCTCCCCCACAGTATGGATTCACTTTGGAAGTATCTCTATCACGAGGGAAGTGTTCATGACCAAGATTGGGAGGAAGCTTTTGAACCATTAGAAGCTGGAAGAGAACTAGATGAGCCAGAACCACTCTACGATACTATCGAGCTTGAAGGGATGAGAGAAGATTCAGAACTTATCGACTCCTTAGGAAAACTAGACCTAAGGATAGGAAAGATCACAAAGGTTAAAGAACACCCTAACGCCGATAAACTGTATATCACTAGAGTCAACATCGGTGATGAAGAACGTACTTTAGTGGCAGGGTTGAAACCTTACTACGATAAACAGGAGATGGAAGGAAAAAAGATCGTCGTCGTCTCCAACCTTGAGTCTGCAAAGTTAAGAGGTATAGAATCAGAAGGGATGATGCTTGCTGCACAGGAAGAAGATACGGTATCACTGCTTCGACCATCCGGAGAGATAGGTGAAAATATACAGGGAACAGAACGTAGAGAGGATAAGATATCATTCGATGAGTTTAAAGAATACATGATTGCCACAGTAAGATGGGAGAACGGGAAGATCATGACTGAAGATGAAATAGAACCCGTAGAATCCAAGAGATTCGATGGTATCAGTGTAGCACTACTAAAGGGAGATAAAGGATACGTGTTAAAAGATAGTCAAGGACCGATCAGACTTAATAAAGAGCTCTCTCCAGGATGCGAGGTAATGTAATATAGAAAAAAATAGGGTTTGGGAATCTCTCTAGATCACCAAGGTCTTCTACGTTTTCTTTTTCTTTTCTGGTACCAAATGAATATGAAGAATCCACCTACTATGACCACTATGGCTACACCACCATATATCCAGGTACTGATCTGGTCTTCGATTTCAAAGGTGGTTTCCATGATCAAGTGATCTCTGTTGAATTCTGCCTCCTCTGAAAAACCGTAATCCATCCAGACCTCTAGACCGTGTTCACCAGCCGATAAACTCTCTTTTGACCAAGCAAAAGTGACTTGACGATCCTCATTAGGCCCCAGGTCTTCCAATGTTTTCCTTGCCTTTAACTCGCCATCTATGAAAAGACCTAATTCGACTTCTTCTATATGTGTATCAGTCGGATTTGTGACGGTCAAGGAGGTCCTTTCAGGCGTCTCCGCATCAATTCTGAAGTGCCTCTCATTGAAGTAAACGGCCTCTTCTTTACCCAGGTATGCTGTGAAGACGAGGTCGCCTTCAGCCTCCTCGTGAACTGTTATGGTAACGTTGAAAACATTGGTGACGGTGCTTTCCTCCTCAGTAGGTTCGATAGTAGCGTCTAGATCTGTTTCAGTTCGAAGGGTCCAGTTATCGGCTTCTTCACTATCAAAGATTTCACCATCATGCTCGAACGCCCCTCTTATCTCCACTTGATAGTTCACGGTTTCATTCACAAATAATTCATCTGGAGCATCGACCACGGTAGGATCTATCCTGCTTTCTTGAGTGGCAGCCTGCGCTGTCGGTACGGTAGCGACCATGGTTAGAGCCGAGGTGATCATAAAAACACCTAAAATCAACACTAGCAGCTTCTTAGACACCATCATATCCACCTCTTTTTCCTCATAACGAAGACAACTGCTATCGCGACCAGTATGATTATACCAGTCCACTGCAGATTACTAAGTTGGAACGGTTCATCTTCGATGATGAATTCTTCACCTTCAAAAGCGAGTGAGTCTTCATAAGCAACTAGTTGAGGTATTGAAGCCTGGATATTTCTCAACTCTGAAACCGTATTATCACCTAGCGAATTGGCCCTCAATTCGACCTCCACGTTTGGTCTTGGATTAGATCTGGTCGCATTCAGATAGATCCGCACAGAACTAGTTTCTTCAGAATCTAACTGTTCTGTTTGTTCCTGAACGGTTACTTCCCAACCTTGGTCTCTAAGTCGTTGTTTATTCATTATATCCAATTGGAATGAATCAGGACCATTCCCCATATTATCGATGTCTAAAGAATAGGAGAGCTCACCACGCCTATATGTCCCGTCTCTAGTTTCTTCTGATAGCTCCACGCCGAAGATCTGTTCTACCTCTAGGGGGATCTCTTCTTCGATTGCTTCATCTGAGTTCACAGAACGAGCGTTCAAAGTTACGGTTTCACCTACTTTCGCATCTTCAGGTATGGTTATCTCCATACTTACCTGTCTCTGATCGCCTGGTATTATCTCACTGGTCATCGCAGGATCTATATTAACTTCCCAATCGGTATCTGCAACAGATAACTCATACTCGTCTGGTGTGTTGCCTGTATTTCTTACATGAAGATCGTATTCTATAGTTTCACCTAAAGGAGCGTGTTTACTATCCAAACCGAGGAACTCCATACCATATTCCTCCACCTTGCTCAGTTCTATGTCTCTTTGAATATCGCTGGTTATGTCCAATTCAGAAGAATATCTATAGTCGATCAGACCATATAGACTATCATCGGTCGTTTCACTCTCTACATGATAGACATCTTCAGGAAGCAATATCCTGAAAGAGCCATCCTCAGAAGTTTCGAAAACCTGACTGGCTTCACGTCTAGTTAAACTGATAGATGTCTGCACACCGGCGCCATCTAATTCGACACGTCCAGAAAATATCACACCTTCTTCGAGAGAGATATCCATCTGTTTGTCATCGACCGGCATCTCAAAAGACTCAAAATGACTGTATGTTCTACCACTGGTCTCGTGAGATATGTAGACTGAGTAGCGGCCATGGATAAGTTGATCAAATTTATAGATCCCATCTTCGTCTGTCGTTTCGACTCTCTCATGACCTTCTTCGGACCTTATTATAACGTTGAGGTCTGCAACAGATCCTCCGTTAAGAGAAACCTGTCCACTCAATGTTGAATTCAATATCTCGCTATCTAAGCTTATTACTCCTGGAGTGGGGGGTATCTCGTACTCGCCTTCAAAATGATATCTGACCTGTCTCTCTTCGTCAGCTATCTCTTCAGCAATGACATAATCCACTGTGATCTCATATGGGCCACCGGTTATATTCAAATCCAGATTTCCTTCAACATCAGTTTCAGTATTTATTATATATCCTGTATCTAGATTTCTCAAACTCACAGGTATCTCATGTCCTCCAGGTCCATCTATAAGGGTGTCTAGATGGACCGCCTCTTCAAGAGCGATATCTCTTTCTTTAGGCTCCTCTAATGTCAAATTCATCTGCATGGTGTATCTTTCATAGGGATGAACAGCCCTGACTGAGTAATCACCTGCTTCGAGATAGACCTCATATGATCCTTCACCGTATATCATCTTCTCTTCAGGACCCTGGAAATGTATCTCGGCATCAGCGGGATCCTCCCCGATGTGTATATCTCCAAAAAGCCTCAGCTTATATACTGAAGTAAGAGATCGCTCTATATTTTCATCTCCGGGTCTGATAGTGAGTTGATCTGATATCTCATACTTGGCATCACCATCCATCACCATATGCTCACTGACTATTTCATATCGTCCTGGTTGAAGTTCGACACTGTAACTATCTCCATCGACTGTAACTTCCTTTCCAACCGCACCATCATCAACCGCTCTGAATTCTATAGCCAATTCTTCATCTCTATCAAAATCTAGATCGCCTTCAACGATGACATCTTTTGCCCTCAAGTAGATGTCTCTATCACCGGTAACTTCTGAGGGATCTAATGTTACTGATTTTTGATAATAACCCTCTTTTTCGATCGTCATTCTAGTCTCCTTTTCAGGAGTGAAGAAGCGGTAATAACCGTCTATGGTGGTTCTAGTGCGTATCGTCCTTCCACTAACAGATAGTTTGATATTAGCTGAGATGCCGTCTCCTACAGGTTCAGGATCTGTTACCCCTAACTGCTCTCGATATACAGTTCCTTCTATCAAACGCCCAGGAGAACCCTCGATAGATATTTCTCTATTTCGATGCAGGCCTATCTCTCTCCAAAAGTATAGGTTTTCTCCTATATCGTCTGGGTCCTGGAAATCACGTTCATTCCAACCATAAACCGTGTAGCGTCCTTCAGGTAGATGAGTACTAAATCTGCCATTCTCATTTGTAGTCAGATAATACTGTCTTCCGGAACCATCCATAATATAGATCTCTGCACTTGAGACATTTTCTCCTTCATATTCCGCAGTACCGCGTAGTTTGTGGGCACTAACGAATTCACCTTCGATATAAGTGTCAGATTCAATGACCATGTTATTCAGATAAGCAGTGACTTCTCCGTCCCTTCTATTAACGCCATGTAGTTGATAATCGCCGCGAGGCAATTTTATGCTGAATTCACCGTTTTCATCAGTCATTACATCTCTGTCATAATCCCTATCAATCGCGTCTCTTGCCTCGTACTCCTTACTGAAAACATTCAATCTCTGGTTGGCTAATTCTTCACCACCCCTTGTCAACACACCTTCTAACCTATGGGCTTTTACAACTGTTACCGCTCTCGTGAGACTCTCGCCAGGTTCGATCCTTATCTCCTGTGGGCCATTTTTCAAAGTGTAGCCTTCCTCTTCGATCTCTAAAGTATATGTGCCCGGTGCTAAGTTTTCAAATTCGTGAGAATCTTGTTCGCCTAAGGTCAACTCAGTAGTTTGATCAGCACCAGTGAGAGAAAGAGTGACGCTCTCTCTATCGAGAGGCTGACCATCATAGGTCACGGTTAGATTGCCCATCGAAACTGGGATGTCCCTATCTGTTTGCTGAGCTCGTTCTACTATCAAACCATCGATAGGAGAACTCCCTTCTATTGACGTGTCGATAGTATATCTACCCGGAACTACGCTATCGAATCTATAATTGCCTTCCTCTATTTCAACACTATAATTTACATCGGACTGCTCATTCATAAGGTTCACATGACCGTCCTTCGAGACAAGCGTATCATTTTCGGGATTATATTCTCCATCGCCGGTTCTATCAAGGAATACCCTGCCCTCGACCTGTCCGGGCTCTACAATAATATCCTCTTCTAAGAGATAATCCCACCGTCCATCACCTGTTCTGTCTATCTCTCTCCTCATCGCCTGGTCTCTACTTATCTCGAACTCTTGAGCGCCTAATGCGATCTGTTCTCTCTGCTGCTGTCGCCCCATCGGTTCATCGTCAAAACCACCGGTAGATACGGTCACGGTCATATCGCCTTCAGGTAATATCGCTTCGTATCGCCCCTCTGAGTCTGTCCGGGTCGTATGGTGAGGAGTACCGATCTCAGTATCGATGACCGTTACTTTAGCATTTGATACCGGTTCGCCGTCTTCAGTCCTCACCTGACCTTCGACTATGGCACCATCGTTATACTCTAAGAAAACCACACCCTGACTCATATATGATCGGGGGGTATCATCGACTGTGACATTGTCCTCTTCAGGATCATACTGCATAGCCTCACGATAAGGCATTGCTCTCCAGGCATCAGTATGATTCTGTACCTCGTCTTGAGGATGAGGATTGAAGTAAGCTGTTCTATGAACTTCGCTGAAATGTGTGAGATTCCATCCGGGCATCGAAGGAGACTGTTGATCATCTATGCCAGGTATTCCTTCTCCCTCCTCGACTTCTTGAAGGGAATAACCCGCAAATATCCTGTATAATGCGGAATTATAAAACATCTCTTTGAACTCTATCTCTTGGTCAACTATTTGGGCTTCCTCTGGAATCTCTTCTTGACTCTCATAAGACCTGCCTTGCTGATCTATGAATTGCATTGTGTAAAAATCAACAGGGACTCGAGTTTCGCCTTCTTCCTGTACACGGTGACCTGACAAGAAGGCAGGAGCATGGAAAATACCTGTATCGCGAGCGGAAGTCGGGAACAATCTAGAATCAACAGCAAAATAACCTATCCTGTTCTCCAGCCTTTCATATCCTGAATCATAACTGATCTCTCTGTAGAGAGAGGATAGAGTTTCAATGTCCTCATAAGATAAAGTACCCATAACCATAGCCCATCTAACATTGGCATTATCTATATCATCAGCTCTTGGATGGTATCGATCAGGATTGTTCAAGACCTCATTACGATAAGATCCCGGGTTGTCATAGATATCTTCTAATTTCTCTTTCTTCTCTTCCCCTAGATGGTCTATCAATATCCGCTCGACATCACCTTCAAAAGACCCTTCTTCATTGTATGGGAGTTGAAGTTGTCTTCCGATGAGCAAACCCAACATCTCGGATTCGTTCTGCGCCATCAAGAAATTACCGGCAAACCTATGAGCGTGCTGAAAGTTGTCAGAAACTGTGGGCAGCTCTCCTTGATTCATCGCCTCAAAACCGTAGTCCCACCAGCTTAGGAAGGCGGGTCTTTCCTCTGGGGGTATACCAGAATTCTGGTCCTGGATATCTCTCCAGGCAGTAGGCCAATGATCGGTCGGTTTATCCATCGAATACCCAAAGGCACCAAGATATTGATGACCTTCTTGGCCCTCTTCCTCAGGTGGTCTCAAAAAGCTAGGTAAAGCGTCATGGATCTGCCTGTTGTATCTTTCCTTTTCTTCGAACGGTATCCCTGCATCTACTGCATAAAGAGCATTCGGGGTCAAAAGTAGGAAAACAACGAATAAAACAACCAAAACATGTTTTATCTGGACTCCTTCTTTTAGACTTCTTATAAAGCTACCTCTGTGTGTTCTGAAATATCGTGAGATCTCTCCAAAGTTGGCCTTGTCGAAGGTCAATGCTACTACCCAACCTGCAGTCAGCGTGAACGCTGGAGCCGCATTGAATATGAATCTAGTAGCTGTCGTAGCCATGTAGATTGCAAAAGCGGTCCAAACTAAAATGAAAATAAATGAACGGGACCATTCCTTCCTTAAGTGCCATCCAGCGAAAACGATACCGACCCAGGATAAGAAGAAAGTCACTACACCTCCAGCCATAACCAATCTGCTGAACATCGGGGCTTGTGCTTCTGCGATGGTCGCATATAATTTATTGTCTATAAAGTACTGCGCCGCAGCAGTCTGTATGATGTCCGGACCAAGAACGAAGAAAATCAAACCGGCAGCCCCTAATATCGAAAATGTTAGTACCCAAGGCAAGTCTCTTGTAACGGTGAAGTAAACACCAACTCCAAAAGTCCCTATGAATATCAAGAACGGAACTTGGAACCATCTATCTAGTGGCCATTGGAACCAATTAGTCAAGATCCCCGGGCTGTACTTGGCATACCAAGGCAGTGCTATAAGGAAGGCCAGCATGAATATTATGAATATGTTGACCGTTATGCCCAAAGAGTCTCTTTTTCTAAATTTGTCTACGAGCAATTGGATCAAGAAATACACTAGTATTATAACCATCACGTACGCGTAACCTTTCCATGTAAGAGCTATAGTCCCGATAGTTATACCGGTCATGGCAGCATAGAGCATACTCTTTTTATTTTTGCCCATGTAGGCCAAAATGCCTTCTTTGATAGCGTCCAGTTTCATCCAATCAGAGACCCATCTCCTATCTGTTTTGATCTCCTCTAAAGAACGCATGAAAAAGAAGAAAGCCGTAACGATCAGGAACATAGAAAATGCATCGTGATTAGTATTCGTAAGGACACCTCTTTCAAGGTGTGCAGCGCTGATAGCTAAAAGGAACGCTCCGGCTATCCCGGCTTTCTTCCCGAAAGTCCTCTTCCCTATCAGATAGGTCGGGAAGATCGTGAGTGCGCCCCAGAATGCAGCTGAGAATATGAAAGATAGATTGATAGCTTTGTCAAGATTTCCTACAAATGGAACAAGCAAGTAACCTCCTAGAACTACCGACCATTGATAGAGAGGTGGACGTGTGTTAACATAACCTTCAAGAGGATAAGCTCTCAATGGATCTGCAAAAAGATGTTCATTATATTCAGCGATATAATTTACTATCCTAGCATTATAATGCGAGTCAGCTCCTCCTCCTAAAAGATATGGCAGCCCAAATTCTGTGGCCGTCTCATATGCAAAATAGGCTCTCACCATAATTGCAACTATGAATATACCCACTAGAACTACTGTTGTATCCCAGTGTTTTGCTAGCCACGAGGGGCCTGAAGAGGGGTTGTTCTTTCCACCTGTTAAACTTCCAAACAAACTAGAACCCATTGCTATTCACCTGTATTAGACGATATATAACTCATCTATTAGACCAGTAAACACGACTATATTGGGACCCCTATTTATAGCTTATTCAAGAACCTATCGAGTTCATAGTAACTGGGCTTTTAAACATAATCCCTCAAAAAAGAAATTTGTCTAGTTTCTCCTCTGCCTCTTCTCTCCTTTCCTGGTGCCTTTCCAAGAAAGCCTTGATGTTTTCTTTTAGAAGACTCTTACATTCGCCGCAGAGTATATCTCCATTTCTACATCTT
>JAFDTP010000174.1 GCA_019594195.1 Thermoplasmata archaeon | reverse complement strand
TCATTCAGATCTGTTTGAAGAATTCCAATTTTAGATCCTCTTTCGATATCTCTCAGTTCATCTTTTAGTATCTTCCCCTCTTTCGAATCTGAGTGGTATCTGAGGGTCATATTTCTCCCTCGGATCGATAAGATGAGTTCGATATACTCCCCCTCTTTCAGTTCGATATATTCTCCTTGGATCTCCTCATATACATCCAGTTTGACAGTTTGATTTCGCACTTTTGTGTATTCATTTCTTACAGTTGTTTCGGACTGTCTGTCTGGTGGAAGTTTAAGTAATCACCCGGCACTACCAATCAACAATCAAAATGAACATCCATTAATAGAAGCTGCCTTTGATATTAACTCCCTTTTGGTATAAAAACTCACGTGAAATGTTAGCTAGCCGATGAACCCGGATATCTTCTAAATAAAATTACGAGTAGAGTCCAGATTTATTCAACTCTTCTTTTACGTTTTCGATTCCCTCTCTCAACTGCTCTTCGTTTTTACCGCCGGTGCAAACCACTTTTCCCGATCCGAACATTAGGAGCACCACTGGAGAATCCTGTAATCGATAAACTAAGCCAGGGAATTGTTCCGGTTCATATTCTACTTTCTCTAGCCCTAGAGAAATCGCCACTGAATTGAGGTTCAAGTCAGTGTTCAGATTAAAAGAGGCCACTATATTCTGCACTTCAGCTTCAACCTCATCTGCGGTTTCGATACCGTTTTCGTTGAGCCGTTTTTTCATTTTTCCCACGCTCTTTTGAGGTTCTTCAGGTGTGACACCTCCAGTACAGACCAGCTGTCCGCTGGAGAAAAGTAGTAAGGAGGTGTTCGGCTCATCGAGTTTGTAGATCAATCCAGGAAATTTATCGGGATCGTACTCTGAACCGTCTAACGCTTCGTAAACATCCCACAGATCCAGGTCTTCCGCTATCGATGCAGACGCTACCACATTTTCTATCGTTAGATCTTCCATATTTTATCACCCTTTTCATTCCTACTGACCTAATCCCTATTAAAAATCGATGGTTTTCTTCTTTTCATAATTTCATGGTAAAGTTAGTGAGTGTTCTTTAGACTTTAGTGTGAAGAGTAATCATTCATACTTTGGACAAAACGTATGTATTGCTCAAATAGAGGTCACATCTTTTATTCGGTGATACCTCTGAACATAAAAGCTCCTCATCTCACTTTTCAGGACGGACTGAAGTAGTTTTTTTCTGACTGTTTTTATGAGATAAAAAGGTCGTAAATAGAATTCCGGATACTCTTTTGGATACTTTTCCCTTTCAGCACCATCAAGATGAACAGGGGTATCACGGATCCTAAGAGAATAAAGGAGTGAAGGTGTGCTTCTTAGAGAAGTTAATATGTGGCGAATATCAGGAAGGTGAACAGGAGGATGAAGATACTCGCGAGCTGGAGGACGTTAGTGTTCCTTCATTGCGAATCTTGTTCGAGAACGGGAAGTACGAGTTCCCTTATGGGGAAAAGTGTAGGAATGAAACAGACACGCTTTTGCAGGAGCTCAATGGAATGGCGTGGGATGATGGAAAGCTGATAACGACAGCGGCTTATAAAGACACTATGATGGCGTTATGGCTGGCTGGGAAAGGGGTTGAGGAAGCGAACGTTGGGAACAGGTTCGAGATTATCGACAGAGGGGAGATGTACCGGACTTACTGACGATTATCCCAAAATAGAGTGTTTATGATCTTTGATTTTTCGAAAAAGTTTCGACTTATGAATAATACGTTAGCTCATTTAAACTATTCTGCTAAGTTACTAAAAATTTGACAGCCTCTTTAGAGGAAAACCCTTAAACATCTAGAGTTATATGTATTTAAAAGGGGAGATTGTGAAATATGACTAGTATAAAGGATATCAAAGCAAAAGATGTGATGAGTGAGAAACTACAGCACACAACGCCGCATGAGATGGTCTCGGACGTTATCGGTATGATGAGAGAATACGATCTAGAAGAGTTACCGGTGGTAGAGGATGGGGAAGTGGTAGGATTCATCAGTGATAACACTTTCATAGATAGAAGGAATCTTTCCTTTAATACTAAGATAAAACACGTGATGAACCCTGCGCCCACGGTGAAGACAGACGATTCACTCGTTAAAGCATGCGAACTTATCCTTTCGTCCGGTTACCGCGGAGTACCCGTGACTTCAGAAAGCGGGGATTATGAAGGCTTCATCAGTAGAAAAGACATAAGCAGGATCATACCTACCATAGATGAACTGAAGAAGACCACTGTCAAAAAACATATGACACCGGATCCTGAAACCATAGAGAGTGATGAGCATATCGGTAAAGCCAAATCGATGATGGAAAGATACGATGTTAGAGTTCTTCCAGTTGTG
>JAFDTP010000025.1 GCA_019594195.1 Thermoplasmata archaeon | reverse complement strand
GGATCGACCAAGCTACCCCACGGCCCCAAAAAGAAAAAAATAGAAAAGATTAGTACTGCATAACCTCGTCTATCAGATCCGTGTGACTCAAGAGCATCCTACGACAGCAGTAACGTTCTATCCCTAGATCGTCCATCACTTTTTCTGGATCCTCTCCATTATCAACTCTATTTTTGTAGTTATCGTACACGTTCCCGATGACTTTTCCGCAGGTAAAACACCTGACAGGTACGATCATATCATATCACCTGTAAGATTTCTGCCTCTTCGCCCGTGCCCCAGGACCCATAGGCTGTTTGGGTAATTTTCTTCTAGGGTCAGATATAAGAAGACTCCTATCGTATTCTTTGAAGAGTTCTTCGAGTTCTTGGTCTTCAAGATAGTCTACTAAACAGTTCGCTATAGCTGTTCTAGCTGCATCAGCTTGACCCATGATTCCTCCGCCGCGGACGTTGACATCGATGTCTATATCTCCAGCTCTATCACCGATCAACTGCACCGGTTCCTTTATCTTTAAACGGGCCATCTCTGGATCGTATATCTCTAGAGGCTTAGTATTCACTCTAACTCTTCCTTTGCCTGGCTTTATCGTAGCCTTGGCTATGGCCTCTTTCCTCTTACCAGTCCGGGTTATAGGTTCATTTTCTGTCATATTTCAACACCTAGAATTTTGCCCCGAGATGTTTGGATATCTCTCCAAGGGTAAGACCGATCTTCCCGGTGGAGTCCTTAACATCAGGGTCTATGATATCTTCGTCTTCTAATTCTGAAGGCGTACCGATATACGCACGTAACCTTTTAAATGCTTTTCGCCCTCGGGGTTTTTGATGAGGTATCATACCTCTAACGCTTCTCTTGAAGATCCTTTCTGGTCTTCTAGGGAAGTTAGGTCCGTTCATCTGTTTTCCTCTAGCTCTTTTGGTCCTGTAGTCTTCCAAGATATTTTCTTTGTCACCGGTTATGAACACTTTTTCCGCATTGACCACCCTGACCTCTTCGCCGTCTAATATCTCGTTGGCAACTTGACTTGCGAGTCGTCCTAAGATCTTATCTTCTGCATCATAAACTTTCATACTGTTCACCCCATTATCTTTATACCGCTGCCTTCAGGTTTTCGTTCTGCCAGCTCGCGGAGATTCAAAACTTCTCCGCCAGCTTCCGCTATGCTCTTTTCCGCGCTGTTACTGGCTTTGAACGCCCCGACGGTAACTTCTTTATTCAGTATACCAGCTCCGAGCACTTTTCCAGGGATGACTATGGTATCGCCTTCCTCGACCTCACGCTCGATGCTAGAAAGGTTGACCTCGGCCCAGTGTTTGGATGACTTCTCTAACCTTTCCGCGACGTCTCGCCAGATAGGCGCTTCTTTTTCTCTCGCCCGATCCTTAAGCTCTTCGATCAGGCTTATCAAATTTGGATTCGTTTTTTCTTCTATTGACATATCTGACTCCTCCGACATGGGAAAGGAAAATGTTTTACGATTTTCCTTAACCGTGCTTTTATTCAAGAGTGTCTCAATGCAGTGGCCAAGGTTGTTTATAAATGTTGTTGTTTTCCAAAAGACTAGTTAGATCAGGATAGAAACATACAAATCCCTCGGTCGATTTTTTTGAATCATGTTGGAATGTGAGGCTTGTGGAGAACTTTACGGTCCGAGAGCCAATATCCATGTTTGCCAGTGCGGTGAGCCGCTGAGATTTAAATATCTTTTTGGCGAAATCAAAGAAGGAACTGGAGTCTGGAAAAGATACGCTGATTTTCTTCCATTTGAAGTCGAAAGCGATCTGACTATAGGCGGAGGAAACACACCGCTCTCCAAGGCACCTAAACTTTCGGATGATCTAGGGATCGAGCTTTACTTGAAGAACGAGACGATGAATCCGACCTGGAGCTTCAAGGATCGAGGGACCGTCTTTAGCCTTAGAAGGGCTTTGGACCTGGGTATGACCAGATTGGGTACGGTTTCCACGGGCAATATGGCCGCGAGCGTGTCAGCATATGGAGCAAACAACGAGATGCAAACCTTCGTTCTTGTGCCGGCAGATATATCGGAAAAGAAGATCCGGCAGATCAGTATTTATGGTCCTAAAATCATCAAGGTAGATGGAGATTATGGAGATCTCTATTACGAGAGTTTTGAACTGGCCGGTGAAAATATCTATTTCACTAATTCTAATTCGCCCTTCAGAGTTGAAGGATATAAGACCATAGCTTTTGAAATATTTGAGGAAAAACTACCTAGTTATGTCATGATACCTACAAGTTCCGGTGGTCTGTTTAGAGGTATAAGTAAGGGTTTTAGGGAGCTAGAGAAGAGTGGGATGATAGATGAGATGCCAACACTGGTCAGTGTTCAAGCAGAAGGATGTTCCCCGATAGTTGAAGCATATAGATCCGGTCATGAAGAGATCAAAAGATGGTCTGAACCGGACACTTTCGCGAGCGCGATCTCTAACCCTTACCCACCCGGGGGTAACGACGTTTTGAGAAAACTGGATAGATACGATGGTATCTGCGTTGGCGTTTCGGATGAGGATATCATCGCGGCTCAAAGGGAGATAGCTAAAGAGGGCATCTTCTGTCAGCCGTCTTCATCTGTTGCTTTGGCTGGACTTAAAATATTGAGGAAACAAGGCACTATCGAAAATGGAAGCGATGTCGTTTCTATAATCACTGGTTCGGGTCTGAAGACAAGATCGGCAGTCGACTTAAAGGATGTGATCAATTGCGGTCTTGATAACTTAGAGGACTGTCTCGATAGATTTTTTAAATATTCAAAATAATATGAACAACTTTTTTAAAACCCCTTTCTGAATGCTGTAGTGATATCATGGCAGAAGAAAGCGAAGAAGAGCAGGAAGAGATGGACGAAGAAGAAGAAAAAGATCTAAGAGAGAAGATTCGTGAACGCATGGAAGAAAGGAAAGAAGAGATGTCTAGAGGAGGATCTAGAGAGCGCGGGGGCGGAAGAGGTCAGAACCCTATGGCCCAGATGATGCAGGGCATGATGGGAGGAAGAGGTAGAGGTTCCCCTTCGAGAAGAGAGCCCGGGCAGGAAAAACTTGCCGAAGAGGTTAGAAAGATGACAAAAGAACTCAAAGAGATCAAAGAGGAACTTAGAGGGATAAAAGAGGAACTGTAAAATATCTATAGTCTGACGAAATATTTTTAAAATACTATTACCATCTAAGGTTGAGAGATAGGTGATGATATGTCAGATTTAGAATTGAGCAGCCCTGAATTTTCTCATGGGGAGGAGATCCCGAGAAAATTCGGTTATACGGAAGAGAACGTCAATCCACCTTTGGATATAAGCGGAGTGCCCAGTAAAACCCAATCAATGGCCTTGGTCATGGACGATCCCGATGCAGTTGAACCCGCAGGAAAGGTCTGGGATCATTGGGTGGTTTGGAACATCGAACCGAACACGAGTCAGATAGGTGAAGATGAAAAACCCCCTGGTGCTGTAGAAGGCAAGAATGATTATGGTGAGAGAGGCTATGGAGGGCCTAACCCGCCTGATAAAAGACATACTTACAAGTTCAAACTTTATGCACTCGATCGAAACATAGATTTACCGCCGAAATCGACAAAACACGATCTTGAAAAAGAGATGGAAGGTCACGTTATCGCGAAAACAGTTCTCGAGGGGACTTACGCGCCCTGACCTAAAACCTTTTTTAAGATATTTTATCAATAAATCTTTTCACTTCAGATCCGATATCTTCTCTCTTCACTTCTTTTTCCGAGATGGCTAAAGTTCTCTCAGGCTCTTTACCACATAATCCACTCATTGTCTGAAATGCCTTTTCATGTCCGCTGCCGCCCATAGTGCAAAAAAAGCTGACTTTCCCGATTTCGTCTTTATACTCTTTGAGATAGGTCCTTACAGCGGGAGCTGGATTGCCAGCCCAGACCGGTGTTCCGATTATCAGATGATCACCGTCGATACTTTCTTCCCCTTCACTGTAGATATCGGTGGTTTTCCCTCTCCATGCGTCCCACCCTCCTGTTATGAAGCCCATCGCCCCAGATCTATCTTTTCGATCGAATATACGGTCTTCCCTACATCTTAGAGATCTAGAGATGGCCTTTCCTACCTTTTGTGTGTTTCCGCTCCTAGAGTAATAAACGACTAGATATCCCATGATCAGAAAAGGTATAAGACCTTAGTTATTATAAATCCTTCTCAGAGATTTTGTAAGAGCACAATTTGTTTATTTCAGTTCACTAATACTCTAACAATAATGGAAGCGGGTGCTAGATTGGAGTCTCTCGAAGAAAGGAAAAGAGTGGATGGTAAGATAATCTTGATATTCAAGATATCTATCATCTTGATATTCACCTTTTCGATATTCAATCTGTTGATCAGAGGAGTCCCGGCTATACTGACCTCGATCAACGTAGTACTGAACGGTCTTACTTTAGCCTTTTTCTTAACAGGGTTAGTTTCCTGGTATTATTACGGTAAGAAACACATAATCGGCTATCGGAAACTCTTTTTCTATATATTGATGTTGATAGTACTGATATCTTTGATTTTTCTTTCCGCTCTCTTCATCCAGTACAGAGGTTTGGATGTCATAGTTTTCGATACAAGAGTTGCTTTGAGAGTTGAGACCTTTATCATCGGCCTGATCTCCTCAGTGCTCGGTTTGAATCTGATCTACTTTTTCTTGTTGGTTATGGGTTTTGGGATAGTCGGTCTTCTTAGTGCTGTGATCAGGGCTTCCACTCCAAAACTTTTAGAAGACATAAAAGGCATAACAAAAAATCTAGATGCTGAAACGAAAGATGAAGATATAGCCCTATATTTAAAATGTAGAGTTATAGCTTGGTTGTTCGCGATACCCCCCTATCTAGATACCGTAACATTGTCCGTTAAAAAACCGGCTAGAGATATCAAGTTTCCAAAAGACAAATTCAAGACCGCTATCATGTGGGAGGTTTTTTTGTGTTTGATCTTAGCAGTGAATATCAGTCTAAATCCCATTCTGCTCGAACATTTTTCTTTGAACGAGCTTTTCTCTATCACTTCTAGTCTAGCGATATTCATACCCATGATAGTACTTCCCTGGTTCGTTTTTCTAAAATTGGAGGCAGAAATAGACGGACCGGCAAGGGATTTCAATCTCTATGAAGGTATGAAAAATAGAGTGCTCAGCCTCCTTGTTGCTACAGGTACCATCATAACATTTGTCAGATTATCTTACGGTAGAATAGACCCTAGGATCTTCGTCGTTTCCTTACTGGGATATCTGTTCGGTATCCTTATACTGACAGTATTGTACACTTTCGTATATTTCAATCATTTCTGGGAGGACTTGATCAATGACGTTTACAGGTCCTTAGAATCGGAAGACTCCATTCGATGATCCTTTCACTATACCATGGATCAATTTTTTGCCTTGACCACTGCCACCGTAGCTTCCGTGTTTTTTATCACACGATCGGTGGTGCTGCCTATGAACAAGGAGGAGATCCCAGACCGACCGTGGGATGACATGTAGATCAGATCGTTTTTTTCGGCGAGATCAGTTATCTCTTCGTAAGGTTCGCCCTCTTTGATCTCGACTTTGAGTTCAATACCCATCTCATCAGCCATATCTTTTACCTTATTCAGTACTTTTTCTCCTTCTTTTTTCCGATGATCTCTAAGGATATCTATGGTTTCTTTACTCACATCCTCGTACCTATGGGCACTCCATCCAGACAAAGTGTCTGGAGCCACTACATAGACCGCTAAAGCGGGTATATCATAATTTTTAGCGGACTCCAGCCCTTCCTTCACTCCTTTAAGCGACAGTTCTGAACCGTCTGTAGGTACTATAACCTTCCCGTACATGTTATAATCATTGTCCCCCTCGATAATAACTATTTTGTTGATCTTGAAGGCCCGATAAGATTTAATAGCTCAGAAAAATTTTTAAGTGAGATGAAAGTGGATCGGAGTAAAAAGTGGTATATCCTCTTCCTACTCTTGATATCCGTATTTGTAGGATACCTGGCTAGGATGTCTATCTCCATTGCTCTGCCTTTCATCTCAAGGGAATTTTCTTGGAGTATAGAAGATCAGGGAGCCCTGGGAGGGATATTACTAGGCATATTTTTACTTGGGTATGGAGTTTCGAATATACTTTTCAGTAAATATATCGATATCTACGGAAGCAAAGTTGTCCTAACGTCCTCGATACTGCTGTGGTCGTTTTCACTCCTGTTAGGTGCCGCCTTTCCTACATATCACATGATATTGCTTTCCCGTCTACTTCTTGGTATATCACAAGGTGTTTTGTTTCCGGTAGCGAGTAAAATAACTTCCAACTGGTTTTCACCAGATAATAGAGCATTAGCGAACTCTATCTATGTTAGCGGAGGCCCATGGGCGGTGATGTTCGCACCGGTCATCCTGACCCCTGTGATAATGACATCCAGTTGGAGGTTTTCTTTCGTGATAATATTCTTGACAGGTCTGATTTTAGTCTTACCCGTTGTGCTATTCTTGACTGATACACCAAGGGATATTGAAAAACCTTCGGTGAAGAAAAAAGAACTGGATTATATGAACATATTGGGTGATAGTAATTTCCAGGTGCTGATGTTAGGCTATACGCTGATGTCCTCCGTTTGGTGGGGCCTAACTCTCTGGTTACCTACATATCTGGTCGAAGCTAAAGGTCTCGAATTATCTCAGATATCATACGGAGCAAGTTTACCATACATAGGCGCGATAATCGGGATGTATACCGGCTCATACGTCAGCGATAAATTTGGAAAAAGGAGGGAGCTTATACTTCTCTCATTATCGACCGGAGGTATTCTGATCTTGATATTGACCAGCTCTGGTCTGACCGGATTGTACATAGTTTTGATTTTATTGGTACTTGTCTTTTTCACGGGACAGATGGCACCACCTATCTATTTTACTATCCTCCAGAGGGAAGTAGAACCGGAAAAGATGGGTTCGGCTACCGGCCTCATGAACGGTATAGGGAACGGCCTAGGTATTTTTGGTCCTCTATCGGTAGGGATGTTGCTCATGATGGTAGGATCTTATGAGTTCAGCTTTGCGATTTTGGGAGTGATGCTTATAGCCGGTGGAGTTTCTTTACTTTTTTACGATGAACCATGATATGCTAATTGAAGGAAAACTATTTTTGTTAGCTAACCGTGATATGAACAGGAGTTCAATAATTTAAGGATCAAGATGAATTTGACATGCGCTAAAAAATGCTGGGCTTTCTTGGCCGTTGTGATCCTCGTTTTCAGCTTCTTTTCTTCAGTCACTGTGCCCATAGGTGTCTCTGAAAGAGATCCAGAGGGAACTGGATTTCCCTATCCCGGTGATGATTGGGCCTGGGATATGATAGGCACGGGTCACGCGCACCAGATAGGTGAGTACGGTGAAGGGGTCCGCGTAGCTGTTTTAGACACCGGTATAGATTACGAACACCCTGATCTTGAGGACAAGATGTGGGATGGTATCGGCTATGATTTTGTCGATTCTGATGAAGACCCGATGGATGAGCACGGCCACGGGACTCACGTCGCTGGTATAGTCTCAAGCGTAGCTCCAGAAGCCGAATTGATGGCATTGAGAGTTATTGAGGAAAGAGGCGGCGATTGGGTTGACGTTTCTAGGGCGGTAGAATACGCTAGAGAAAACGGTGCGGACATAATCTCTATGAGTTTTGGCGGTCAGCAGAACCTATTTACGCCGGCTTTCGAATTTCAGATGGAACGAGCTTATGAGTGGGATGACATACTTCACGTGGCAGCAGCTGGCAACGATGACGATGTTGAGGAGTTCTATCCGGCGGCTTATGGATCGGTAATCTCGGTTTCTGCTGTCAACTCGACGAGGCAGAAAGCCCATTACAGCAATCACGGCGATTGGATAGAGATGACAGCTCCAGGTGGGGGTAGGGAGAAACAGATTTACTCCACCGAGTTAGATGGGACCTATGGCAACAAGATAGGTACATCGATGGCAGCGCCTTTCGTAACAGGCGCGGCAGCTTTGAGGAGAGGTGCTTATCCGGAAGAAAGTAACGAGGAAGTCAGAGAGACACTTCAGGAGACAGCAATAGATCTTGGCAATGAGGAGTATTATGGCCACGGTCTGGTGAACGCGTACAGAGCTGCTGGAGGTGAAGTTCCTACGCCTGTTGAGGAGATAAAGCCTGAGCCAGATGATGGTAGAGTGGAGTTGAGCTGGAGCGAACCTTGGCATGAGGGCTCTTCACCTATAGAAGGTTATAGGATATATCGTGGGAGCGAGAAGGACGATCTAGAGATGATAGATGAAGTGGATGAAGATCAGTTTCACTACGAGGACACTGCGGTGCAAAATGAAAACGTTTACCATTATTCGATCACGGCTTTCAATGATATAGGAGAAAGTCTTAAGCTCTCCCCTGTAAGGGCAACGCCAAGAGACGAACCGATAGAACCCTATGCTCCAGAGAACGTTGAGACGGAACTTTTAGAAGATGGTATAGATATCCGATGGGACAAACCTATCGATGATGGTGGCTCGGAGATAGATAATTACAAGATATATCGGCAAGAAAAAGAGGGTGAGATGGAATTTTTGATAGAATTGGACGGCGAAATGAACAGTCATCTCGATGAAAACATCTATCCGGGTTATGAATATCGATATTCTGTGTCGGCGGTCAATGAGGTAGGGGAAGGCGGAGCTACAAATAGCACTTGGATCGAGGTTCCCCACGATCACGTTGACAGCCAGGGTGACGGCGGTTTGGAAGAAATTTTGCCGGACTGGTTGAGCGACGGTGAAATACCATTGATCCCTTCTATATTGGTTTTGCTGGGTCTCTTGTTTTTCATACTTTTCGCCGCCGCATTGCACCGTAGAGAGAAAAACTCTCATAGATGAATTGTTCGAATTCTGTTAAAGAAAACTTATATGTATTATCAACCTTGCTTTAGTTGGCGATCATGATGTATAGAAGATCTAGCACCATGCTGGGCGTTTCATTGATAGCGTTGTTAATGATATTATCGACAGCCGCTGCAGCATCTCATGCCCCTTCGTATGTATCGTCTGATGTAGAAGATTCAGATGCGAACGATCCACCGGGCGATATAGATCCAGATCCGATAGTTCCAGACCCGGGTAACATGACTACAAAGATAGGTGGTTTTGGAGGAACGATCGAGGAACCTGTCGGATCGTTCACGTCTTTTGAAATCAATGAAAGTGGAATTTCAAACCATCATCTCACCGTCGCGGAAGACCAACAGATATGTTTATTTGAGGAGATATCCGTGGAAGAATTCGGAAGATATAAAGAGAAAGTGATCGGTCACACTTATTTATTGAAGGGTAATGCCGCCGAATTCCGATTGTACGATAATCCGTCTACTATGCTAAGATTAGATGTCTATTCCTTTGAAGAGTCCGGTCGAGAAGTGAGTTTTAGATTAGGAGATATGGAAGTCGAAAAAAGAAGAGAGGGTATGGTCTCCCTAAGTAATGGGGATTATTCCGCTGATCTGATCTCGTTAGATTCTTCTGATCCCGGTAGACATGATCCTGGTGAAAGAGATGATTTCCGTGAGGAAAACGACGGTTTCATAAATTTCACCGTTGAGGATAGTTCTACTTTCATCTTCAGGATGGATATGGATGGATTCGAAGACGAGATATCGGATTTTGTAAGGGAAAAGATGAGGATAGGCCGGATAGGTGCTGAATTCAGGATAGAGTCGACAGAAGAAGGACATGCTCAAAAACACTTCACCTATCGAGATATCAATATGAAATCACAGATGCGGGATGAAAAAAATCTTGAAATCCTCGTTTCATCGGAGCATGAGGAAGGTACTTTGATGCTTCTCGATATCTCATCTAGCATCATGGATATCGAATCTAAAGACGACATAGAGCTACGTTTTGATGGAGAACCAGCCTCTTTCGAAGAAGATGTGGACAGTGTTGACGAATCTGATGGCCCTTCTTACACGCTGATCCATGGCGAGGAGGGGACACATATCCTCGTGAATGTGCCATATTTCTCGACCCATTCGATAACTGTAGAATATCTTACCGCTCCTGCAGAAACTGTAGAGCAGTATTTAGGTTCTTTAACGTATTATATCCCTACGGCAGTGGTGACTGCTGGACTTGTATTGGTTGGTCTACTTAACAGAGGTTTCGATAAGAGATCTAAAAAGAAGAAAAAAGAAGACAAAAAAGTTCCGATGGATGATCGTTTGAAAGATGATGACACTGAAGAGGGCGTTGAGAACACTCAAGAGAGTGATTGACCCGGCTGCCGAAAATATTAAAACCTCTGGTCCTTCTAGAGAAAAGAGGTAGTTCACATGACGCTCGAATTGATATACAATCTAAGTTTTGCAGTCCTTACTGTGTTTGCACTGGTGCTCTCCGTTATTTCTATCCTCGCATATAGACGTTCTAGGAAAAAAAAATTGATGCTCGTTTCGATAGCGTTTATCTTCTTTTTCGTAAAAGGGTTATGGTTGAGCTATGCCCTTTTCGAGATACCTAAGAGTGATTGGAGTCCATTTCTTATACCCGTTGCAGTATTGGATTGTCTGATATTAGCATTGTTATACGTATCTATAGTGAAGGGGTAGCTCGATGTCTGGACCAGAGATACAAGTTGAAAACAGGAAAAAGATATACCGGATTATAGAGGAATTTCCCGGTTTACACATGAGAGAGATAAAGAGAAGAAGTGATATGAGCATGAATCTGGTCCGATATCATCTTGGTCAACTGAAAAAATATGATATTGTTGAGGAGGTCAAGGAGGACGAATACAAACGGTATTACCCCAAGGAGGGAGATAGAAGAGTCGACTTTGAGGAAAAAAGGTATCTAGCTTTATTGAGAGAGAAAATACCTCTTAATGTTGTGGTTTATCTTTTAAATCGAGGTGAACCCGCTTCTCATGGTGATATAAAGGAACAATTAGATGTCGCTGCATCCACACTTTCTTATCATCTTAAGAAGATGAGAGAGAAGGGTCTTTTGACCAAAGAAGGTCGAGCTTACTGGATCAGTGAGCCTAAAGAAGTATCTGAACTTTTAGTCAAATATGAACCTCCCAAAGATGTGGTAGATGAATTCATCGATCTTTGGGAATCTCTGTCTCTTAGTATAATATTTTGAATACGAACGTTTTTCTTCGAATTCTGTTAAATAAGACTTATATGCTCTAAAGCACCGTATTTAGAGTAGTGATAGAGATGAATAGGAAAATACGTACTATGTTGGTCGCGTGGTTGGCAGCGATGCTTGTGATATCTGTATTTGGCTTGGTCATGACCTCTGGGAGTTCCTCCGACTCTTATCTGGAGAGTGAAAGTGATGAGTTCGAATCCGGTGAAGAACTAGATCCTCCATTTGGTTTTGGTGAGAAATTCCGAGATAGAGCAGAGGACGCAGCTTCACATGGAGCTGCGACCTTTTTACAGGTCGAGGACTATGAACCATGGGCTGCTTTGGTTATAAATCCAGGTGACCCTAGAGGTGTCGACGTTGTGACGGTCAGTTTCGAGGATGATACCCTCATCATCGAAGCTGAAGATGATAATCACACTAACAGCGTTTCCATATTGATAAACAAAGAATTCGCCGATGAATATCTTTCAGAAGCCCAGAGTGATATCGAGATAGAAACAAGCGACGCAGTTAACTATGCTGGCTTAGAGGAATCCAATGCAAGTGCTGGAGGGGGTCCGGTTTACGTATTCCAAATAGATCATTTCAGCACTCAAAGCATCGAGATGTTTGCTCCTCCATTTGATCCTCCAGGTAGAACCGGAGAGATGGGAACGGCTATAGCAGAGGACGCCGCTAGAAGTGGTGTAGCTACTTTCTTGAAGGTTGACGGATACGAGCCCTGGGCGGCTTTAGTGATCAACGCAGGACACCCTGACGGTGTCGACGAAGTCACTGTTGAATTCGACGGAGAAACTCTCATAATCGAGGCGACCGACGAAAAAGAGGAGTCAAATAGCGTAACTATACTGATGAACAAGGAATTCGCGGATGAGCACCTAGCTGATGCAGAAGATGATCTAGATATAGAGACCAGCGATGCGGTGAACTATGAAGGACTAGACGGATCTAACGCTAGTGCTGGAGGAAGAGCTATGTATGTCTTCCAAATAGAAAGCTTCAGCACCCAGACTATAGAGGTCTCTGCAGAAGATAGACTACCGTTCTTGAGTTCACCACTACTACTGATAGCGATAGCTGTGCCTATAGCGATCTACGCCCTGAAGCGTAGAAACTGATCTTAAAAACCCTTTTTTTTTTAAAAATAATCTATAAAGGTTTTTTAGTATCGTTTTGTAGTTTGAGGTCCTCAAATCTCTTCCAGCTTTTCCTTAACCGCCTGCAGTTCATGCTCTAGTTCTTCCTTGTAATCTTCCAATTCTTTCCGTTTTTCTTCTTTGGACTTGAAGCGTCTCCAAGAACTTTTATGACCGCCGCAGGAGCAACCACAACTGCATCCACAACTACAATTGCACCCACAAGTGCAGGAACAATCGCACTCGTGGCCTTTTTTCTGATGGGTGTGGTGGCCGTGACCTTTGTGATGCCTGCGGTGATGTCCACCGTGGTGTCCGTGATCTCTTTCTCTTTCGCTTTCGCAGCATTCTTCACTCATACTATCACATCTGTAGTTGGTACAGGGTTTGAAGTATTTAAAACATCTAGTAAATCAGGAAGAAGTAGCTTAACAGATGTATAGTGCTGTATCAGGGATAGAAAAAGAAAAGTTGGTTTTAGACCTCGAGTTTTTCTTCTAGATTTTTGAGCATCACTTCGGTCATCTTTTCGAGGTCGTATCTTGGTTCCCAGTCCCAGTCCGCTCTTGCTTTTGAGTCGTCAACACTGTTTGGCCAGGAATCCGCGTTCTTCTGCCTCTCGTCGGGTTGATATTCAACATCGAAGTCAGGATAGTGTTTCTTTATCTCCTCTTCAAGTTCTTTAGCCTTGAAGTTAAGTGCGGAGTGGTTGTAACTGGTCCTTATATCTATACGATCCTCGTCTGCATCCATGAGCTGAAGAGTACCTCTAATAGCGTCCTCCATATACATCATCGGTAATCTTGTATCTTCTCTGACGAAACAGGTGTAATCCTCTCCCTTTATAGCTTTGTAGAACATCTCGACCGCATAGTCGGTTGTACCCCCTCCTGGTTTTTCCTTCCAGCTTATCAGACCGGGGTATCTTATACCTCTCACGTCTACGCCGTATTTTTCATTGTAATATTGACAAAGCAGTTCTCCGGAGACTTTAGTGACTCCGTACATCGTTACGGGTTCGAGTATCGTGTGCTGAGGCGTATCTCTACATGGGGTGTTCGGACCGAATACCGCTATAGAGCTCGCCCAGAAAACTCTACTCTCTCTTTCTCTAGCACAGTCAAGGACGTTCTTTAGGCCTTCCATATTCACACTCCAGGCGAGATCGGGCTTCTTCTCACCTGTAGCAGATAACAGAGAAGCAAGATGATAGACTTCGTCGAAATCGTATTCATCCCATAACTCTTTTATCAGTTCCCCTTCTCTTACATCACCTTCTTTCCCAGGTCCGTCGTAATGATCGGGTATATCTAGATCGAGCACGACTATGTTCTCCTTTCCATGGCGTTCTCTCAAATTGTCGATTAGTTCCGTTCCTATCTGTCCGAAAGCGCCGGTCACGAATATCTTTTTACTCATATTTTCTACCTCTCATCTTCTTCGGTAATATCTATCAATTCATATTCCCTCTCTCCGAGCCCTATACTTTCACCGTGTTTCAATTGGACCGTAGCGTCGACATCGTGTTCCTCTAGGAATTTGTCTTCGTCGCTGTCGTATTCCTTCCCTTGCGCGTCTTTAACCAGATCGAATGATGCCTGGTCTAGAGCGACAGGATCGTCTGAAGCAACAACACCTATATCGTGGACCATAGGTTCTTTCCTCCAAGGTGGACAGTCACATTCGGGAGTGACGTTGATTATATAGTTGAAATGAACAGCTTTGTCACGTCTTTCTTTCAGAGCTCCGTGGGCGAATTCTGCTATCTTCTCCTGTATCTCTAGTTCCGTCGACGAATCTTCCACTTCGATCGCTCCTTCTGGACATACTATCCTGCATTCACCACATCCTATACATCTGTCGTAATCTATCTCCGCGTATCCTTCAACTTCGATCGCTTCCTGTGGACACCAGATGGCGCATTCACCGCACCCGATACATTCATCTATATCCACTTCTGGCTTTACATTGTAATGCTGCATGAGTTTTCCAGCTCTGGAAGCACATCCCATGCCCAGGTTCTTGAGAGCTCCTCCGAATCCGGTCATACCGTGACCCTTGAAATGAGAAACGGCGAATATCTGGTCCGCCTGGTAAAACGCCGCACCGATCTTGACTTCGTCGAAGTGTTTTCCATCTAGTCCTACTGAATAGAACTCGTTACCGTGAAGACCGTCGGCTATAACAACGGGCGCGTCTATTACGGGTCTTACCCAACCGTTCTCTTCAGCGGTTCTATGATGATCTACCGCGTTGGACCGACTCCCTTTATAAAGGGTGTTGGAATCAGCAAGAAATGGTTTGCCTCCTGACTCTTGGATGGACTCGACTATCGGAGCGACTCTAACAGGTCTGAGAAAAGTGTCTATGCCTTTTTCTCCGAAGTGGAGCTTGAGAGCGATCAGTTCTTCTTCGTCGAATTCGATGTTATCCCCGGCTCTTTCATAGAGCTTTTTCATCCGTGAGGAGAAATTATCATCTTTGCTATCTGAGGTCAGATCGGTGAAGTAAACTTTGGACATATTTTCTCGAGGGCTGTATGAAAATGCAAGTTTATTTAGTTTATGATTTCGATACTAAAGATTTTTAATCTCATCCTCCCTATCATCTGAACATGGAAGTACTACATCATGAGGATGTCGATGAATCGCAGATGACTGAACTGATGCTAGCGTGTTTCGATCACGCGTACTCTAAAGATCATCTAGAGGACATGATAAGTTCCGATAAAAGGATGCCAGAATGGGGCGGTGAGCTCTACGCGAAGGAAGGAGATAAACTGCTGGGCTGTGTCGGTTTGATCTATCCAAGAGCTAAGATATCTGGTGAAGTAAAAAAAGTTGGAGGGGTAAGAAACGTATGTTCAAGGCCCTCGGAATCCCGAAGAGGGGTGATCAAGAAATTGATGAAAAGGGCCCATGAGATTTTAGAAGATGAAGTAGATTCTTCATTCCTGATGACTTCCAAATCAGGCGTCGCTTATAACCTTTATAAAAAACTGGGTTACGAAACAGTGCACGTCCCTCCGAAAGCCTATAAAAAAGTGGAAGACCGTGATCCAGATATAGAATTCAGAGATGAGGCAGATCCCGACTACATGTTATCACTTTACAAGAGATCGGTGGAGGATCTTTCAGGATTGGTCGTTCGAGAAGATGATTTTTTCGAGATGGCTGAAGCTAGAGGATGGCCTGACAACGATGATGTCAGGACTGCCTATAAAGACGGCGATAGGATAGGTTACGCGATGTTCGAGTCTTCTAGGAACAGTCTATCTGTGAAGGAATTTGCGGTAGAGGATGAACACAAACGAGAGTTTCTGAGATCATTAGAAGACGTATCCGAAAAAGACTATGTTGTCATCTCATATGTTAATCCTTCATATAGAAATATTCTAAAGGACATGGGCTATCATTGGCATGACGATCTTTGGTACCGCATCATGGCGAAGGAGCACGGGATCTCGAGATTGAAAGGCCAGGAGGATTTTCATGCAGGGGTCTACGAAGTTTATTGATGGCGAAAGGAAAATAATATAACGACCAAAACGAATGTAATCCTACAATGCATCCTTCAGAAGAGTTAAAAGGTTCAAAAGGTTCCGATCTTTCAGGCAAGAAGATAATCTTAGGCGTTACCGGGAGCATCGCTGCAGTAGAATGCGTCAAGCTGATCAGAGAGTTGATCAGAGAGGGATCTGAAGTATACTGCGTGATGTCGGATTGGGGATCTAAGATAATACATCCCAATTCTTTAGAATTCGCTACTGGAAATGAGACCATAACCGAATTGACCGGACAGGTAGAACACGTCAGTCACTGCGGTAATGTTCCGGACAAAGCCGATCTTTTTCTGGTGTGTCCTGCAACAGCAAACACCATATCTAAGATAGCTAAAGGTATCGATGATACGCCGGTGACTACTTTTGCTACCACCTGTGTAGGTTCTGACATACCTATCATGGTCGTTCCGGCTATGCATCAGACCATGTACAATCACAACATTATAATGGACAATCTAGCGGAGATACAGGAAAAATTGGACGTCACTGTGATAGGTCCGAAGATCGAAGAAGGTGCGGCCAAAGTCGCTGAAAAAGAACAGATAGTCGATTCGGTCATAAGAGAATTACACGACGATCTGGAAGGTGAACGGATCACCGTTATCACTGGCCGAACCATTGAGTCGATCGACAGCATGAGGGTCATAACCAATCGTGCAACCGGTAAAAGCGGTTTGGAGATCGCGAAGAAAGCCTATAGAAGGGGTGCGGACGTAGAACTATGGCACGGAGGCATGATGTCCGAGATACCACATTGGATACCAACCAGGCGTTTCGAGAGTTTAGACGACTTGATCGCGATGTCTTCCGATGTTGAAGGGACTGCGATAGTACCCGCTGCACTTTCAGATTTCAGACCTAAGGATAGAAGTGAAGAAAAGATATCGTCCTCTGAACCTTTTAATCTTGAATTGGAGCCCACGCCGAAATTCATAGACGAGATAAAAGATGAAGTCGAATTATTGATCGCTTACAAGGCTGAAGATACCAGGGATAAAGCCGTTGAGAAGGCAGAGGCCATGATCGAAGCCGAGCGTGCAGATATCGTCGTGGCGAATTCGCTTGAAGACGTCACATTGGAAGAAAATCGGGTCTACATCACTGGAGAAGATAAGTGGATAAAGGGAGATAAAAGAAAGATAGCCGAAGAGATATTGGATAGATTGGAAAGGGAACTACGATGACGTCTAAAGCTTTTTGTCCCGCCCATATAACGGGCTTTTTCAGCCTGCCCTTGGATAGTGAGGAGATGGGGGAGAAAGAAGGTTCTAGAGGTGCCGGGTTTTCCTTGGAATTGGGAGCTACCGCCGAGGTCGAACTGGATAAAAGAGGCTGGGATATAGTAGTGAATGGAGAGCCAACATCATTCATGGTAGTTGAAAAAACTGTATTCAATTTTGCTAGCGGTGGCTCTATTGATATAGAGACCGATCTCCCTTTCAGCCAGGGCTTCGGTATGAGCGGAGCGTGTGCTCTGGCCGCTGGAACAGCATTATTGGAAGAACTGGGTGAAGATACTGAGAGAGCGCTGTCCGCTGCACACAAAGCCGAGATGTTCTGTAGAACAGGTATGGGCGACGTGTTGGCGCAGTATCACGGGGGTTTTGAGATAAGGAAGAAAGGAGGCCTACCCCCACACGGCGAGATAGAAGTCAAAGATATCGATAGAGATGTTGTATTGGCTATAGCCGGAGATCCGTTATCGACTCCTGATATACTGAGAGACCCTTTTATGGCGGGTTGGATAAACGCTGTCGGCGAGGATCTGATGGATGAATTCTTACCGGAAAACGGTTTCGAGCGCTTTCTAGAATTATCGCACAGATTCGCTGATGAGACCGAATTCCCCAAGGAGGGCGTTGAAAACCTTTTAGAAGTCTGTGAAGGTGTCGGAAAAGGCAGTATGGCGATGATAGGGAATTCTGTGTTCTTTGTTGGCGATACTGAAGAACTTGAAGAGCTTATGATAGAAAAGGTTGGAGAGGAGAACGTTTATGTTACTAAGATAGACAATGAAGGTGTCAGACTATTATGATCATCCCTTTGCCAACGTGAACAGCTGATCGTCTCCTCCAGTATCGAAAAGTCCTAACCGTGCTCCAGCGTCTAACCAACCGTGCGCGTAGTTTATACATGCGAATGCTGTATCTAACTCACCTTTCTCTTTGAAGTGCTTAGCATCTTCGAAATAAGATTCTGCCATATCAAGAAAATCTTCGGCTATATTGAAGAGATGGGATCTTTCTGGCTGAGTAATCTCGAGTTTATCGAGCGCTTCTTCAGTTTTCGATATGTATTTTTCGACACGCTCTTCGGAAACCATCATTTCTACTCACATCACGCTTATAGATTGGCCGCCGTCCTGGGTCTCACGAGGTCTGACCTGGACCAATAAAGGCTCCGAAAGACTCCCTCCAGAGACCAGCGCTTCTCCCACAGGGAGTCGCTTTATCTCTTCCTTCATTCCTTTTTTCATCCCTTCAACTGATTTTTCTATAGCTTTGAGATCGTTCGGATTGGTGACCTTCAATATGACCTGGGTGTTGCACTGGCTCAAAACGTTCTTGTCCACTTTGGCCGGTCTCTGAGTGATTATACCCAAACCCAAGCCGAATTTTCTTCCCTCTGAAGCCAGGGTCTTGAATGTGTCTGAACACTCTACTTTTCCTCTCTGCGGACAAAAGTTGTGTGCTTCTTCCGCGAACATGATAAGAGGAGGAACCTTTTCTTTTTTCCTCAATTCGAATATCGAAGAGGCCAGTTTGTCGACTATGAACCCCTGCATGTCAGGTTCAGTCCCTCTTAGATTTATTATAGAGGTCCTTCCTTCGCTCACTATATCTTTTAAACTCGTGCCCTTTCCCGCGAAGATGTTTTTCTCCTTCAGATTCTCTAGGCCTCTGATCAGAGAGGTCGAATTGTCTTCCTCGTTGCCTTTGAGAAGCCTGATCACCTCGCTTATCGTGAACTGTCCCTGTTGGGTCGCAAGTTTTGTCATGGCGTTCTCTAAACTGTTAACGTAAGTCTGCCTCTTGCTCATGCCTGCCATCTCTAGTATCTCTTTAGTATCCATGGATCTGAACGTGAACTTTAAGGGCTGTGCGTCCTTGTTTATATCTGGATTCGGCGAGAATTCTGTTATCTTGTCGCCGTAGCTTTTGGGATCGACATCGAATCTTTCCGAATCTGAACCGTTTCCAGCTTTAGCTAGAGAAGAATACTCTCCGTGAGGGTCCAGGATAACCATGGTTATGTCATTTTTCATCATCTCTTCGATCATCACTCCGGCGGTGTAGCTTTTACCGCTGCCCGTTTTAGCCAGGATCGATAGATGTTTTTGAACTATTGTGTTTATGTCTAGATTCACCTCTATATCGTGACCTCTTAGTTTTCCAAGAAAAGCACCCTCTTTTTCTTCTTTAAGACCGAGCACTTCTTGGATGAGTTCTTCCTCAGCTAGGTAGACGGGTTCCCCGGCTCTAAATGGATTGCTAGGAGGTCTCAAAAGACCGTTTTCATCTCTGTAACCTATAACATTAACATCTGCGATGACGGTATCGTCGATCTCGATATCTTTGCCTTCGTTGATCTTTTCCGCTTTTTCCACCGAAAGATCGCTCTTTCTCTCTACTTTGCTGATCTGTCCAAGAACCCAACCTAAATTAGGATGCGCTATCTGGATATACTCGCCCTTATCTACAGGTGAAGAAACGTTGAATTTTAGAGAAGTTGTCCCGACGTCTCCAAAAGTCACTCCTACACGTCCGTAAGCTTCTTCCTCTTCGGTTAGAGTGCTTTCTTCCATCTCTGCTTCCGTCAGACTTATCCCATCCATGTAGGTATTAGAGACCCTCAGTTTTAAAAGCTTTCGCTTTTTTCGGATATAAATTATGGAAAAACGAGATTTCACCCCTGCATTATCTCTCTTTTCGCTTTTTTACCTATTCGGTCCCTCATCCGCGTCGGACAGGATACCATCAGAGACCATGGTTGGGGAGGGCGCCTTTGTAGTGCCCGGGCTAAGGGACTGTATTTGGATAACTGCGCAACATCGTTCCCGTCGAGGATCTTTATACCGGTTTTTGAAAGTCTAGGTTCTGAGAGTTTGACCTCTTCATATGGAACATCCACCAAAACGCAGTTCTCATCTACGTTTTCTCTAGAGGCTATCCTTCTCTCAAGATCCCTTATATTCTTCAGCTTGCCTATCTCTTCCATCTCGATCCCTTTCGCATCGTCGATCTCTTCTCTGTCCAGACTGAAACATTTTTTGTATAGGCGTCTGTATTTCAACTTTTCAACGATCTCTCTTTGAAATCCGCCCTGCTCTTTCAGATAAGCTGTGAATTCATCGTCAGACATACTGAAAAAATGATCAGGAAGTTCCCCGTGATCATCGACCGCTTTAGCCAGCATCAGTTCCGCGATCCTTGCAGTCTTGTGAAAGTAGACGGAAGAGTACATAAGACCTCTCGCTACCAACATCCCTTCTACTGCAGGTACACCACCTTTCGATATCATCAGGTTGCCGTTATGTACCTCTACAGTCTGTATCAATCTTTCTAGGTCGATTATCCCGTGGGCCGCTCCAGTATAATGTGAATCTCTCAACAGATAATCCAATTGATCTACGTCTAAAGAACCGTGGATCATCTGGTACATGTATCTATCTTCTCCGAAATAGCTCTGCCCTTCCTGTACATTAAAATCTGTGATTTTTATGTGATCGTGCTTCTCTTTTATCAGTTCAGCTACTTTTTTAGGGTCCATACCGTGTTTTTCGAGTATCTCCGGTATCGTGGGATGATCTCTATCTTCTATTTTTCTTTCACCCTTTATGAGTTCCTGGGTGACGTCCATATGATCTTTTCCGTCGTCATCTTCGATTATGAATTCGAGAGTATGGCTGAAAGGCGCGTGTCCGACATCGTGTAGTAGAGCGGCTGCTTTGACAGTGTCTTTTTCTGAATCGTCTAGCCTGAGTTGTTGAGCCATCTTTTCCGCTACGTGGTATGCCCCTATAGAATGTTCAAGCCTAGTATGGTTAGCTCCCGGGAAGACAAGATTGGTGAGACCGAGCTGCTTGATCCCTCTTAACCTTTGCAGTTCCGGGCAATCTATAAGTTCTAAGAAAGGACCGCTGAATTTTACGCTTCCGTGAACTGTATCTTGGATAGTCTTATAACTCATCAGTTTTGAAAGTTCGAAGGAACTTAAGTAAATTCCCCCGAAACCGATTTATCACGGGAGGAAGGTGTCTATCATCGTGTATAAGAAAGCTGCCGAATTGCTGACTGAAAAAGAGGAAGAAAAAGAAGTGAAAGAGGTTCATGTTATATCTTCCAGTTGGAAAGGTTTTGATCACGAACTCAATGTTTATGACGGTGGGTCTGTGAAAGATCTGGATACTGAAGAGATAGATTTCGACGTATCGCAGGAGAAGATATGTGTTGGAAGCTTTGAAGACGGATACACCCCGTGTCCCGAAAAAAGGAACGTCAGCAAGTTCAGGCAGTGCAGCGAGTGCGCCTCTGAGGAGATACCGAGATTGGAATGTATTTTTGAGCCGCAGGACTGCGAGAGCTGTGAAGGCGGCTTTTGTGAAGAGACTCATGTGGTTTACCTGGCTTTTCATGGAACTTCACCAAAGATAGGCATGACCAAGAAAGATAGATTAAAGCGAAGATCGATAGAGCAGGGCGCTGACGCCTATGCTCTTTTACGCACAGTTG
>JAFDTP010000187.1 GCA_019594195.1 Thermoplasmata archaeon | reverse complement strand
TTCGGCGTCGATCTAAATATAATATGGAGAATAGTCACCAAAGATTTACCGGAGACGAAACCGTTGATCGAGGAATTATTAAAAGATTTAGAATGATCCTCAAAGGAATATTGAACTTCGGACCCTCTCTTTTCATTCACATCCACAACAGATCAACCGTCAAGATCACAAGATCAGAAAAGCGAATGAAGAGATTATACCGACGGAAAAGATAAAAAAGCCTATGAAATTGAGCTTAGCCCCTCTCTTTATGTTTTTTCTGTCACTTGGATCCTCGAGAAGCGTTTTAAGAGCAATAGATACCGATATCCCGTAAGGGATCAGAGGTACGAACATGATTAACCAAAAAAGATATTTACATCAATAAATAAAGCCATTCATAAGATCTTACTCATCTCAACGATGGATCTATCCAAATATCGTTCTCCAACCGATACCTATCATCAAAGATAATACAAGGCTCAACATGCTGGTAGAGGGACCGCCGATCCAACCTAAAACCATACCTAAAAAAAGACCTCCTACCACTACGGCACTTCCTCGAGGATAGTCAGACTCATGTTCACCACAGGTCAAGATATCTAATCCACCGAGAAAGATAGCGAAAGAGATCATAATAGAAAGGAAAAAATCACCGATGACAAAATAGAGAGGCAAAAACATTATCGATCCAAGTACCATAGACAACATCGCGTTCCTGGCTTGGTTCTCGGACCTTCTGCTTTTTGATCCCACATCTAAGTTGTTGATATCTTCTCACCTCTTTTGGATCATCTTCTAGATCACACTCACTGAAACCTTCGATGATATCATCAAATAATAATCTTTTGTCTATATCACTTAAAATCCTGAGGTTCGAGGATGTACGGACAATTTCCTCCTCTCCGTCAACCTAACAGGAAAACTAGATTTTCCTGTGGTTCCAAAGATAGCTGGAACACGGTTCCAGCGATGCAAAGGAATAGGATCCCTTCTTAGTTTGGAAATCTAAAAGATTTCCGAAACAGGAAGAGGTCTTCTGTTTGTGTCGTTGATGAGGTCTCTTATCGAGTTGTAGATCCCATCCTCAGCGTAAAAAAACTATCGAGCTCCAACAGAGTCCAAGATTTCCAGTAACTCAACGACTTCATCGATGGAATGGTCAGCCTCGAGATTTTCTTCTTCCCTGGGATCCCGCTCTCCATACCTTGCGTGTACCGTCACCATCCCCATCTCTTTTCCAGCCGATATATCCCTTTCAAGATTATCTCCTACCAGAACTACTTCTTCCGGTTCCAATCCCATCTCCTCTAAACAATAAAGGAACGGTTCCGGGTCCGGCTTCTTCTTTCCTGTGTCGTCGTGAGTGACTGTCACATCGAAGTACTCAAGGATACCGACCTTTTCCAATCGAACCAAAGCGTCTACACTCTCAGCATCGGTGATCAAACCTATTTTTAATCCCTTTTCGCGGACACGATCTAAAACTTCACTCACACCAGTGTAAAGTTCTATGTTCTCCAATTTTGTCGACCTGTAGATCTCCGAACACTCTTCGTAAACATCTCTGTCGAACATATCTCTGGACTTGAGATAATCCTTTATATTCCGTGTATCCTCAAGATGGTATCTCCCTTCGATGAACTGACGGAAAAGCTCTTGAGGATCTCCTGAATCAAGAAAATCTACGACCTCCTCACAGGCGGTGAATTTAGCCTCGAAAAAATTCACTAAAGTATTGTCTAGATCGAATATGACTCCTTTGACTTCGCCATATTCAGTTCTTTCATTTTCCGACATATTACTGATCATCCTCCGAGTGAATTTATCTTGTATGGTCATCAGCGTTGATCTTATTGAAATCTATTCAAAATTTATTTATACTACGCCTATGAAAAGGCACTGTCCTCTCGTGTTTAGGACGATAACGGATATATCAGGTGTTATATATGTCACTGAAAACAGGAGCTAAGAACGCTGTCAAGGACTGTATGGGTGTTGGACCAGATGAAAATGTCGTTAT
>JAFDTP010000044.1 GCA_019594195.1 Thermoplasmata archaeon | reverse complement strand
TTCCTTGCTGAAGAGGGCGAGGTTGTTCCTTACGCTGTAGCTTATTTAGAGATCATCTTTCTCGGCTTCCCATTACTACTTATTTTCGCATCTTTCCATCCCTGTAACTTTCCAGCGCGGTTCCACTCGGTCTCTCCGTGTCTCACGATGTACAATTTCGTCATGCTTCATAACCTCCCTAGATCTATGAATTTCATTCGAACTTCCCTTGAAATTTTTCCCTCAAATCGTCTTCCGAAACGTTTATCTTCAAACAATACAAGTCATCCTTTTCAACATCTAGATTGACGGAAAAGTCTTCAGTATCAAAATAATATGGATTTATCTTCAGCATCAGTTTTTTATAGATCGTTTTTTCGACCTTCCGGATCGATCTTATAGATTCGACACCTAAAACTCTCTCTAGTTCTGTCAGAGCTTCCTTCAGGTCCTTAGATGGATCGATACCGTTCTTTATATCTTCCAAAGAGTCTATCATCTTTTCTTCGACTTCGTTCAACTCCTTCGATGCTCCTTCAAATCCTTTCTCTATATTTTGCTCGCCAACGGCTGCTTCCTCGGCTGTCTTATCCCTCATGTCACTATCCGAATCACCGTTGTGAGGTCTCCAATCTTCAAAATCATCTAGCTCTTTTTTTGACTCAATATATTCTTCCATGACCTCTTCTAATTCTTTTGAAAATTTACATACTCCGTCCCAATCACCTTCGAACTTCAGGCCGGAGTTCGTTACTTCAACTCCATCCATCATCTCTTAAAGTTCGATTATCTATTTATCAGTTATGAATACCCCTTGTTTAAATCCTTTTTCTAGGTGCTTCTGAAATTATGGCTTCCTTCCATTTACCTCTACGATACACCAGATATGCTGCTGAGCCGGCTATAACATTGCTGAAAGCTATAGCGAACCAGACACCCGTAGATTCCATGGACAGCAGGAAAGCAAAAATGAAAACAAAAGGTATCCTTATCACCCATAATCGAGTTATACTCAAAAACATCTGTTTCAATGTATGACCTGAACCGTTCAGTGCTCCAGAGACGGCTTCAAATATCCCGAAAAAAGGTCCGCCTATCGCGAGGATTGCTAGGAAATAAGCGCCCATCTGTATAACGGTGGGATCGTCTGGTATAAAAAAGGTCATCAGAGGGTATCTCAAGATCACCAATATAAGAGATATAACGATCATGAAAGCGGCCATCAGTATGATGCCTTTTTTCGCTATCCTATCAGCGCGATCTTTCTTTTCCGCGCCCAAAGCCTGTCCTACCATAGTACTCAATGCTATACCCAAGCCGAATATGATCACGAATGTTATGTTGATTATCCTGCTACCTATACCGTAAGCGGCCAAGACTTCCTTCTGCCGCGGCAATCTAGCTAGTAGACCAGTCAGTACAACGAAACCGACAGCATCGAACACTCTAGCTCCAGTTGCTGGAAGACCGACCTTGAAAAATTTTTTGATCCTATCAACCCGAGGTTTGAGATAGGATAGTCTCAATTTTATGCCTACCCTGCCCGTGAACAAAAGGAATATAGAAATCACAGCACCTACGCCTCTAGAAAAAACCGTTGCTATCGCCGCTCCTCTTATACCCATACCGGGAAAAGGACCCAGGCCAAATATCAGGATCGGGTCTAATACGATATTCATGACCACGGTTAAGGACATAATAGCCATCGGCGTTATCGTGTCACCATAGGCTCTTAATGTGAATGAAAAAGCTGCGAAAATAAGTAGTAATGGGAAGCCGAGAAAGATGATCTCTAAATAAGCTACAGCGTAAGGAACAACCTCGCCCTCTTCAGCAAGGAATGAAATGAACGGTTGAGAAACAAAGTAACCCACTATACCTAAAACTACAGATAGAACGATCAACAAAAAGTAAAGTTGACCCGCATCCTCATTCGCTTTGTCGTATCTTTTCGCTCCTGTATGCTGAGAGATAAGAGCTACCGCGGCGATTCCAAGACCGAGTTCTATTGACAATAACAAAAATACGAAAGGCCAGGCCAGACTCATCGCACCTACAGAAAGAGTGTTGTGAGGCGCAGGTAAACGACCTAACCAGAGAGTATCAGCGAGATTATAGGCAGTCTGAAGCAGATTCGCTATCATCAAAGGCCAACCCAATTTGAACAGGAGAGGGACGATATCTCCATCTAATATCTCCTGTTTGCTGGGACGACCCATCCTCTGCTTAAACCAGGTTTTTATCGAAGTCCTATCCATCCTCGACCTCCCGCAGATTCGCATATATCATATATAGGCTTTTGCATGACGATGCAAAGTGGATCTGCAAAATAAAAAATTCAGATATCTACATCATAATAATCCTTGTACCAGTCGACGAACTTCTCTATACCCTCTTTAAGATCAGTCTCGGGTTCAAATCCCAGCTTCTCTTTGGACTTAGATATATCAGCATAGGTGATCTTCATGTCTCCCGGCTGCATCGGTTTCATATCTTTTTCGGCTTCAACACCGATAGCGCTTTCCAACATCTCGATGAATTCCATCAGTTCTACCGGAGTATTATTCCCTAGATTGAATATCTCATAATCGAAGGAGTTATTCAAACTGGATATGACACCATCCACTATATCGTCGATATAGGTGAAATCCCTTTTCATGTCCCCGTAATTGTACACCTCGATCGGCTCTCCTTCTGCGATGAGATCCGTGAATTTGAACATCGCCATGTCCGGCCTTCCCCATGGACCGTATACAGTGAAAAATCTCAGCCCCGTACACGGAATATCATATAGATGGTTGTAAGAATGGGCCATCACCTCGTTGGCGACTTTTGTAGCGGCGTAATAAGATACTGGTTCGTTCACATCGTCCCCTACCGCGTAGGGTATATCTTCATTCCCTCCGTAAACTGAAGACGAGGAAGCATAAACCAGATTATCGATATCGTTATGCCTAGCCATCTCTAGAATATTGGTGAACGCCTGTAGATTGGACCTTTCGTAAGCATGTGGATTCTCTACAGAGTATCGAACGCCGGCCTGGGCCGCAAGATGACAGATCCTTTCGATATCGTTATCCTCAAAAATCTTTTCCAATCCCTCTAGATCGCTGATATCAAGCCTGTAAAAGTCAAACTCTTGATACTCCTCTAATATCGAATTCCTATCCCATTTCAATTCCTGCGAATAATAATCGTTCACGCTGTCTAAACCAACTACTTTTTCTCCTCGCTCTAGTAGTTCTTTAGCTACGTGGAATCCTATGAAACCGGCCGAACCCGTGACTAATGTTGTCATGGACTCTCTCATGTGATAATATTATTTAATGATTGTCGATATTGTTACTCACACCGGGCTTTTATCTCTAGGAAAAAAAACCAAATAAGGTAGAAAAACTGTTAAGACCGATGTTAGAGTCTCGAAAGTCAAGAACTGTGATGATTACGATAATGATCATAGCCCTTCTATTTCTTTTCGTTTGGCACGGTTCCTTATCTCCTGCACCTGAAAGAGGCAGATACCCGGGTGCCGATGAACTTGTAGATGACTATGAAGATCACATCGGTGAAAAAGTAGAAGTCGGAGGTGAAGTCCTAGAGATCGATCCAGTTAGGATAGAAGTTGAAAGCGCTGGTGACACGATGATACTTGAGATCGTCGATCTTAAGGAGCAACCGGGTATAGGCGATAGATTGACTGTTTTTGGTACTGCAGGAGAGAACAAGACCATCTATGCTCAAAACGCGATGACCAGGCCATTATGGCGTTATGTTTACATGTACGGTATATCGGTAGTTGGAGCGACATGGGTCGGTTTTAGAGTACTCGGCCAATGGAGATTCGATAGAGAAAAATTCGCACTAGAACCGAGGGATAAGCCTCTCACTATCAGAGAGATCATTTATCGTTCAAAGGGAGGTGATGAAGATAGCTGACCTTCTGACTCACGTTTTTGTAGGATATACTATAGGGATGATCCTCACTTGGAAATATGATAGTTTGAAATCTGCACACGTTACCGCTGTTATGGTAGGGTCAGCCCTACCTGATCTTGTTCGTATAAGATTATTATTAGATCCTGTGAATATAGAGCAGGTGTTAGGCGTCCCGTTCTCATGGGGACCTCTTCATACCGCCGGGGGAGTTATAATCATAGTAGCTATAGGTTCTCTGCTTTCAGTTCCAAAAGAATCGAAAATTATTTTCACTCTGTTGTTGATCGGTGCGGTATCCCATCTTTTACTCGATGCTTTGTTGATCACCGTGTCTGGTTATTCTTATGCTGTTTTATGGCCTTTCCTCGACTTTCATCCTCCAACGCCCGGGCTTTATCTGAGTACCGATGTTTGGCCTGCTATGATCACTGGACTCATAGCTCTGTTAGTAAGGATGCAAGATCAAACCAGGTGATCGTTAGCTATCTTCTTTCCCCTCTCCAGTGGTAGTTAGGGGTGTCCTCTGTTATCTCTACATTATGGGGATGGCTCTCGTGTTTACCGCCTTCAGTTATCTCGTAGATCTCCGCTTCTCTCATCTCGTCGATGTTCTGGGCTCCGAGATGTCCCATGCTGGATTTTATACCGCCGATGATCTGGTGAAGAACTTCTGAAACAGTTCCTTTATAAGGTACGAGTCCTTCAACACCTTCTGGTACATACTCTTCACGACTCTCAAAGTCTTGATTGTACCTGTTCTTCTCGCGCTTCTCTAAGGCGGAAATAGATGCCATACCTCTATACTCCTTGTACTTCCTCCCGCCGCGGAACACAACTCTACCCGGCGCCTCTTCAGTTCCAGCAAGCATATTTCCCAGCATGACCGCATCGGCTCCACAGGCCAATGCTTTAGCAGCGTCACCACTGTATCTTATACCACCGTCAGCTATGACGCCGATCCCTTCTTTGCCAGCCTCTTCACACACATTGTTGATGGCGGTTATCTGGGGAACACCTATACCAGATACGATCCTCGTAGTGCATATAGATCCTGGACCGATTCCAACTCTGAGCGAATCCGCCCCTGCATCTATCAAAGCTCGGGCGCCCTCGCCTGTAGCTATGTTTCCAGCCATTATATCCACATCGAAACTACCGTTGATCTCCTCTGTTGCTCTGATCACGTTTTCAGAGTTGCCGTGGGCGGTATCCACTACGACCATATCAACACCTGCTTCGACTAGACGTTCTATACGATTGAACTCTTCAGGGCCTACTGCCGAGGCCACCATCAACTGACCGTTCTCATCCATGGTCGCGTGAGGATGCTCCTTTTTCTTCTCTATATCCCTTACGGTTATCAATCCCTTCAATTGATTTTTATCATCGACGAGGGGGAGCTTCTCGATCTTGTTTTCATTGAGTAAAGCCTTTGCTTCGCTCATATCTGTATCGGGGTCAGCTGTGACAAGTTCTGAAGTCATGACCTCCTTTACATCCTTGTGAAGTTCAGTTTCGAACCTAAGATCCCTTTTGGTCACTATGCCGATCAACTTACCGTTTTCCACTACAGGAAGCCCGGAGATGTTCTCTTCATCCATTATGAATTTAGCTTCTCTAGCTTTGATATCAGGTGATATTGTATGAGGTTCACGGATTATCCAGTTCTCAGATCGCTTGACATCTTTGACCAGGTATACCTGAGTATCTGTATCCATATTCCTATGGATCACACCCAGACCTCCTTCCCTAGCCATTGCGATCGCCATCTCGCTCCCTGTTACCTTATCCATTGGTGAACTTATTATGGGAACTTCTAGTTCCATATTTTTAGTAAGATCATTAGAGGTGTCAATATCTTCTCTCTTCAGATCGGTTTTGCTCGGGACCATCATTATGTCATCGAAACTAAGGGCCTTCTCGAATTTCATAAATATCTGCTGAAGGAGTGAACTCGGGTTAATAAGTATTTTTCCTTATTAGGTGCTAGACCATCAAAGAGATCTCTCTTATTTGCCATGTTGCGCTATTGTTCAACTTCGAAAGTATTATATATCGGTGTTCTCTGCTGAAAATAATGCCTGATGAAAAACTCGCAAGAGCGATCAGATCAAGAAAGAGAAGGAAAATACTGGAGACTCTCTGTGAGAACGAGAGGATGTCGGTACATGAGATAGCTGATGAGTTGGATCTGAGCGAATCTTCAGCTTCAAAGCATCTGAAGTTGTTGTACGATCTCGGTTTGGTAGAGTACGAGAAGGAACCACCAGAAAAGTTCTACTTTCTGAAGATCGATGAGATAAAAGAGATGTTCGAGATCTATAATCTGGTCGCTGAAAAGATGGCATAGGTGATAGAAATGAAAGTTGTAATAATAATGGGATCGAAAAGCGATATGGATTGGTCAGAAAAGATAGCAAGTACGTTGGACGAGTTAGGTATAGATAGTGAGATGAGGATAGCTTCAGCACACAAAGTACCTTTGAAAGCGCTCGATATCTTAGAAGAGTACGAAGATGAAAAGGTAGTTTATGTAACTGTAGCCGGAAGGAGCAATGCATTGAGTGGATTCGTCGATGCTCAGACAGAGAAACCCGTCATCGCATGCCCACCGTACAGCAGTAAATTTGCCGGTGCCGACATATTCTCAAGTCTGAGGATGCCCTCCGGTGTTTGCCCGATGGTCGTGATAGGAACGGAACAGGCGGGTCTAGCAGCAGCGAAAATGCTGGGTTTGAGCGACGAAGACCTACAGGACAGGATAAAAGGATATCAAGAAGAAAACAGAAAGCAGATAGATAAAGACGATGAAGAGGTAAGATAAGATGGGAAGTGTGAAGGACTTAGAGATCTTGGAAGGACCTACGGAAGATGAAGAAGGTGTAGGTATATTCGAGTTCAGCGACAGATACAGTGTTTTCGACTACGGAGAGATGCCCGACGAGATAGAAGGTAAGGGAAAAGCTCTGTGTTTGATGGGTGCTCATAACTTCAAAGAGCTTGAAAAAGAAGGTATAAAAACTCATTTCATCGAACTAGAAGAGGACAACAGGATGAAGTTCAAGCTCGTAAATGTTTTCACAGACGAAGAACCAGAAGAGTACAAGAACATGATGGTCCCGCTGGAGATAATCTATAGGAACTATCTGGGCGAGGGGAGCTCCGTCTTCCGAAGACTGGACAAAGGCAAGATAGAACCGGAAGATCTCGGTTTGGACGGTTATCCTGAAGTGAACACTGAGTTGGATCCACCGATAATCGATTTCAGCACTAAATTCGAAAAATTCGACCGCTACTTTAAGAATCTAGATGAAGTCAAGGAACACACCGGATTCGACGACCAAAAGATCGACCTTATCAAAAAGAAAGCGATCGATGTTAATGATTTCATCAACGAAAAAGCAGAAGAACTGGGTTGGAAACATCTAGATGGTAAGATGGAAGTCGCCCTCGACAGGAACGGAGAGTTGATATTAGCCGATGTTCTGGGGACTTTGGACGAAGATAGGTTCGAATACGACGGTTTCAAACTGAGCAAGCAGATGCTCAGGAATTATTACAGAGGTGGAGAATGGCACGAAAAGATGGAAGAGGCGAAGGATAAAGACCTTCCTAAAGAGGAATGGCCCGAACCGCCTGAACTGCCGGACAAACTAGTTGATTTCGTCTCCGATATGTATAAAGCTGCAGCGAATGCTTGGACCGGTGAAAGACACTTTGAAGTGAAAGAACTAGATCGACTTATCGAAGAAGACTACGAAGAGTTGAAAGAAGAAGGTCTTGTGGATTAAAAATTCACCCAACAAAAACCCCGTACTCTTTTTTATTTTACTGCACTTCCCCACAAGTTTTATGAGTCGGAAGAGGGATTTGTGTTCCAAATATTAAAATATTATTTGACATCAAAACAAGAGTGATGACGATGAAAGATGAGATGGAGGCCCTTGAGATAAGAGCTGCGGTAAACGAGCTTAAATCACTGGAGGGAGGATTCGTTAAGAAGGTATATCAGCCGAACAAAGGAGAAATCCTCCTCCGCATCTACGTGCCTGGAGAAGGTAAGAAGATGCTCCTCTTCAAAGTCGGTAAGGGCCTCTATCTGACCGAGGAAAACAAAGATAATCCAAAAAAACCCGGGGATTACGTGATGCTCATGAGAAAGTACACCAGCAACGCGACCATAACCAGTGTAGAACAGCACGAGTTCGATAGAGTCGTTATCTTCGAGCTACAAAAAGAAAAGAAAAGTAGATTGATATTCGAGGTGTTTGGAAAAGGCAACCTGATATTGGAGGGTGAAAAACACATACTTGTTCCTTATCGTTCTGAATCATGGAGTCATAGAGAACTGAAAGAAGGTTACGAGTATAAATTCCCTCCTTCAAGGATACAGCCTTTCACTCTAGGGAGAGAAGAGATAAGTGAGATACTTGCAGACTCTGATAAAGACCTAGTGAGAACTTTGGCCGTGGACTTAAATCTAGGAGGGAAATACGCAGAGGAGATATGCACTCGTATAAATGTCGACAAGCATATCGAAGATCTCGATGGTCTCGCTCCCGACATAAGACGAGTGATACGCAGGATGAAAAAGCATATAGAGGAAGATGATCTAGAGCCCCACGTTATCAAGGACGCGGATGATGATATAATAGATGCGGTCCCTTTTTCCCTCCAGCAGTATGAAGAGCTTGAAAAAGAGATGTTCGTCACCTACAATCGAGCTCTAGACATGGCATTCAGGTCTGAAGAAAGCGAAGAAACGGAGGAGCAAAAGGAGGAGAAGTCAAGGGCGGAGAGAAAGCTAGCGAGCCAGAAAAGAGCTATAAAGGATCTCAAAGAAGATGAAGAAGAGAACAAGATAAAAGCAGAGCTTATATATCAAAATTACAACGCCTGCCAAAAACTTTTGGATCAGATTCATAAAGCTAGAAGAGAGGGGGACCGAGAAAAGATCTACTCGGATATCAGAGATCTGGAAAGTGTTCTCCAGCTCAATGATTCAGATGAATACGTGGTAGTAGAACTAGATGGAGAAAAAGAAGGAGAACACCACACAAAAAACGTAAAGTTGGATTTTAGAAAGGATGTCAACGAGAACGCACAGAAACATTATGAGAAGAGTAAGAAATGTAAAAGAAAGATAAAAGGAGCTGAAGAAGCTATAGAGAAGACCAAAAAAGAGATAGAAGAAGGTAAACAAAAGGAAAGAGAAAGAGATCGCAAAGAACCGACTATAGATCATTGGTTCGATAGATATAAGTGGTTCATTTCGAGCGAAGGCCATATGGTTATAGCTGGTAAAGACAGCAAGACTAATGAAGAGGTCGTAAAAAAATATCTAGAGAAATATGACCGTTACGCTCATGCTGAAGCCGGTGGAGCACCAAGCGTGGTTGTCAAAAGAGGTGATAAAGAAGAGATCGGTGAAGCTACCTTGAAAGAGGCCTGCCAGTATTCAATATTACATTCTAAAGAGTGGAAAAGGGGGATAAGCGCTGGTAGTGCCTATTGGGTAAAACCGGATCAGGTCAGCAAATCTGCGGAGGCCGGGGAGTCACTGCCTACCGGTGCATTCGTGATCAGAGGTAAAAGGAACTATCACGACGACTTGCCCATGAGAGCGGTCCTGGTCGAGATCGAATATGAAGGGAAAAAAAAGGTGATGTGTGCACCTTCATTCGCGATAGAAAATTGGGACGAGGATCTAATAAAGAAAAAAGCGGTTTTTATACCTGGCTCAAGGGATAAGAATAACTTCGCCAATGAGATGTCGGATTATTTTTCTGTCCCGATAAGTGAGATACAAAAAATAATCCCTCCTGGTGACGTAAAATTGATAGAAAAAAGTTGAAGGGTTTTTTCCGATCAACTATCTATTCGGTTTTCAGGAATGCCTCGTAACCCTTGAACGTATGATACAGATCACTCTTCGATAGTAGTTCGTAGGGCGCGTGCATGCCGAGGACTGGAGTACCGGCATCGATCACGTCTATATTCAGTTCGGCTAGGAATTTAGCTACCGTACCTCCACCGCCTTCATCGACTTTGCCTAGCTCAGCGGTCTGCCAATGAACATCATTTTGATTGAATGCTCTTCTTATCAGAGCGACATATTCTGCGTGTGCATCGTTAGCTGAGTACTTACCTCCAGCACCGGTGAATTTGTTTATAGCTATCCCTTTACCGAAGGAAGCGGCGTTCTGCATTTCATGTACACTTTTGAAGGATGGATTTACTGCAGGACTCACGTCCCCAGATATCGCTTTAGAGTTGTCCAGCATCTCTCTGTGTTGATGCATCGTGTAATCTCCTTTAACCTTTTTTAATAGCTGGGAATAAAAAGTCTCAAGCATTTCAGAATTCGCACCTGTATTTCCCTCACTTCCTATCTCTTCTTTATCGAAGAATATCACTGCCGCTGTCTTATCGGGTTTTTCCAATTCGAGGATGGCTCTCAAAGATGTATAGGCGCAGACCCTATCATCATGACCATAACCTCCTACCATACTCCTATCAAAGCCAACATCACGAGCATCGTAGGCAGGTATTATCTCTAGTTCAGCACTAGTTAGATCTTCCTCTGTGATATCGTATTTCTCGTTCAAAAGTTTCAAGACTTTGATCTTGACTTTTTCCTCGATATCCTCTTCATCGATCGGTATACCGGCAACGATGATATTGAGTTCTTCACCTTTGATCACTTCCTTCATCTTTCTTTCTCCCTGCTTTTTCTTCGAAAGGTGGGGTAGGAGATCACTTATAACGAAGATCGGATCGTCAGGGTCGTCACCTATGGATATGTCCACGGGGGTACCGTCCTCTTTCACTACTCGACCCTTTATGGCGAGTGGGATACTAACCCACTGATATTTCTTTATGCCTCCATAATAATGTGTCTGGAGAAGGGCCATCGAAGCTTCTTTATCCTCGTAGAGCGGTCTAGCTTTCAAATCGAGCCTAGGCGCATCGATATGGCTTGTCACGAGATTCAAACCATGGGTTAATTCTTTATCACCGATTATCGCCGCGGCTATGCTCTTGTTCCGATTGACATAATACACCTTGTCTCCCGGCTCTAGTTCCTCGTACTCGCTGATAGCTTTGAACCCATCTTCTCTGAGTATTTTCTCTGAAGTTTCAACGGCCTGTCTTTCAGTTTTGGATGAGTTCAAAAATTCCCTATAATCATCGGCGAAATCAAATATGTTTTTTTTCTCATCCTCGTCAACGTCTTCCCAAACGTTCTGGGGTTCGTAGCCAAGTTTTTCTTCTAGATCTGATCCTGATTCTTCTTCAGCCATAATATTCTAGTGGTTCGAGTTAACTGCTGTTATTTATTTTTTCTCGAAAGATATCCGGTGGATGTCTTTAGTTAATAAATTCGGCGCACTCTATAGTAGATGAAAGTCCGAAAGTATTATAAATGCCCCGGATATTGAATACGTGAATCGAATTCAAAAAAGATTACTGGACAGTGCAATAGACTATGACTGAGCTTTTAGAGGAGTTGGAGGAAAAAAAGGAGAAGGCCAATTCTCGGGCCGATAAATACAAGAAGCTTAGGGACGAAAAGAACGACGAAGCGAAAAAATGGGTAAAAAAGAGAGACGAATATAATACCCAGGTCAAAGAGCTAATAGAAACTGGCAATGAGCTGAAAGAAGAGAGAAACGAGTTGAACGAGAAGGTCAAAGAGTTCAAGGAAAAGAGAGACGAGTACAATGAGAAAGTCAATGAATTATCTAGAAAACTAGAAGAAGAAAAGAAAAAAGTCCTGCCTAAAGACGGTAAGTCGATAAACAAATTGAAAGACGAGATCGAAGAACTTGAGTACAAGCAGATGACGAACGTCTTGAGCCCAGAAGAAGAGAAAGAGATCATAGATAAGATCTCCAATAGGCAGGAAGAACTTAACGAACGGAAAAAACTGATCGAAGAGAACGAGCAGATAAAGGAATATAGAGAAAAACTCGAGGAAGCAAGAGAAAAAGCCGAGGAATACCACAGTAGAGTTTCGGAACTGGCTGAAGAGGCACAAGAGAAGCACGACGAGATGCTAGAAAAATTCGAGAAAGCCGACGAGATCAGAGAGAAAGCCGACGATGCACAGGAAAGGTTTGTGAAGGCGAAAGAAAAAGGCGACGATTACCACGAAAAACACATAGAGGCAGTGAACGAAGTAAGAGATTACAGTAAGATAATATCTGGTCTCAAGAAGAAACAGAAAAGAGCAAAGAAAGAAAAAGAGGAAACAGAGACACAGAAAGAAGCAGAAGAGCTTTACGAAAAGTTCAAAAAAGGAGAAAAACTCGGTACCGACGACATAATGACACTGCAAAAAGCAGGTCTGCTCTGAGAGAAGACCTTGACTAACCACCCTATTTTTTTCTACCTTTATTCTCTTTTATTCGTTGATACGTCTTCAAAAGCTGTCTTAAATGTCTTACATCCAAAACCCATATATTCTATGATGAACATTCCCTCTTGATACTATGAGCTCTGATTTCAATAAAAAACATGTAGTTTCGATCGATGATTTCACAGTAGATGAGATAAAGACCATACTAGATACGGCAGGAGATATGATGCCTGCAGCAGAGGGAGATAAAATAAATAATGAACTCGAAGGCAAACTATTAGCAACCCTGTTCTTCGAACCCAGTACGCGGACACGCTTATCTTTCGAGGCAGCCATGAAGAGGATGGGAGGTCGCTGCATCGGCTTCGCAAGGGCAGGTACCTCCTCAGCCAAAAAAGGTGAAACCCTTGCCGATACTATCCGGGTAGCTGCAGGGTATGCTGATATCATAGTCTTGAGACACCCACAGGAAGGGGCGGCAAAATTAGCTTCTAATTTTTCCGAAGTTCCCGTGATAAATGCAGGAGATGGGGCTGGACATCATCCCACACAGACACTACTTGACCTTTTCACTATAAGGGAAGAAAAAGACAGTATTTCCAACAACCATATCGGTATAGCCGGCGATCTGAAATATGGAAGGACAGTTCACTCACTGACCAAGGCCCTGAGCATGTTCGATACGAAGCTGACCTTCATCTCCCCACCCTCATTGAAGATGCCTAAGGAGATAATAAATACGTTGAAAAAACAAAACATCGAATTCAAAGAAGTCGAAAATATAAAAGAGGCGATAGACGAACTCGACTTGCTTTATATGACCAGGATCCAGAGAGAACGATTCCCGTCGGATAAGGATTACGAAGAAGTAGCAAAATCTTACCACATAGAGAAGGACATGTTGCAAACTACAAAAGACGACTTAAAGATAATGCATCCATTACCCAGGGTCGATGAAATTAAGCCCGATGTAGATGATACAGAAAATGCTAGATACTTCCAACAAGCATCTAACGGTGTGCCGATAAGGATGGCTTTGTTGAAGCTTCTGCAGGAGGTAGAAAGATGAAAAACGAAAGTAAAAAAATAAAGATCACACCTATAGAACATGGTACAGTTATAGACCATATAAAAGCAGGCCAGGGTATGAAAGTGTTGAGAATATTAGACCTGATAGATAGAGATATCGACTCTATAGTTAGTATGGCGATGAATGTGAATAGCAGCAAAGGTAAAAAAGACATCGTAAAAGTCGAAGGAAAGGAATTAAAGAACGAAGAATTCGACAAGATATCACTCATATCTCCCAATGCGACTGTGAACATAATAAGGGACTATGAGGTCATCGAAAAACATAGAGTAGAGATCCCTGACCTGGCTAAAGGTATCGTTAGATGCAAAAACAAGAACTGTATAACCAATCAAAGAGAACCGGTCGATAGTGAATTCGAAGTCATCGAGGAAGAACCAGTTAAACTGAGATGTACATACTGTGAGAGAGAGATGATCGGAAAAGAGATATCTGAGAACGTTATCTGAATCAGTAAAATGAGCCTAGGATAAGAGGTAGAAGCACGGTCGCATCACCTTTTACGGTACAGTGATCAGCCTCTTCGTTTATCTTACCCCAGGAGATAGCCTCTCTAGCTCTAGCACCGGATAAAGACCCGTCGTATTCCACTGCCGTCGTTATATAGACGGCTCTTTCTAGACCGCCTCGGAATTGATTCCACCATATAGTATGATGTTTAGATATACCTCCACCGATTATCAAGGCTCCACTTTTATCAGCTGGAAAGACTAGATCAGCCAATTCCTGCTCGTCCTTCATCAGGTCTAAACTGAATTCCCTATTGTTTTGCCAATACATCCATAATTGAGATCCAAATGCTCCATCAGTTATACCAGGAACATAAATCGGTATGTCTTTTTCTGCGGCCCAATACAGTATTGAATCCTCGTCATCTATCCTTTCACCGAATTCCTGTATTATTTCTCTGG
>JAFDTP010000059.1 GCA_019594195.1 Thermoplasmata archaeon | reverse complement strand
TTGAATTCTTCCATGACGGGGTTATCTCTTATGAAGATGGCGAGCCTATAGAAGACCCACAACAAAATCTCGAAGTTTGGCTAGATGACATAACTTTCACCTACGAGATAGACTTCTACCCGGAAGACCACGAATACGAGCAAGAAGTCGGTAGGAACAGAACATATAGATATCTAACCACTCCATCTGTAGAGATAGGCGATTCTGACCAAGTCGATAATGCGATATTAGAATTCCAGCAAAAATACAAAGCCACTGAAGGTACAGCCGGCGGTTTCATATATCTTTGGGGTAAAGAAGACGAGACCGACGATTGGGAATGGCGAAAGGATAATAGGCTTTACGTAGAACCGGAGCAGTCCTATACGGGTAATCTGAACTTAGACAGGATCGATGAACACAACGAGGAAGGAGGACCTGGACTGACAGATGACGACGCTCCTCACCTTGAAGATAGGCATGGTAACTTACCGTACTGGGTCTTCAACGGGAAGAGCGCCGATAGAACGTTCGATTGGAGTTATACTTCTGTCGATATCGGTCGTCATGAAGAGTTCCTTGATGATCACGAAGAAGTCAAAGCGGTATTCATGTTCGCGCAGTTCGGCGGTATAACGAGAGATCACGGATGGACGCCTGAGATGGGCTGGTACGTCGATAACGTGAGGATGAGAGTGTCTCGAGGATTCGAAGATGAAGTACCTGAAGACGACGATCACGGCTACTGGATGCGCGTCAATGAGGACGACGTGATCGATATCTTCGGTGAAATAGACAATGATCACCAACATATCCAAGATGGTTATTATCAGGACAATACGAAGGAAGACGGAGAAGGCCATTACTGGATGTTCGCAAATAACTCCGGTGGAGAACCTACACTACCGAAAGGCGTAGATTCCAGCCTATACACTCATCCGATATATCTAGAAAATGCAGAGGATCCTAGACTATCCGCTTACTTGAAGTTCAACATAGACGATGGGGCTGGTAACCCGCCGGACGGCTTCAGAGTCGAGGTTTCAGATGACGACGGAAGGTCCTGGGACTCATTGACTTATGGGGCTAGAGCCGCATGGAACGCTAGTGGAACAGATGAACCGATCGGCGATGCTTATTCCGGTACTACTGACGACGAGCATTCAGACGAATACGGTTGGGTAGACTCGAGTTCACTTCATAGACTCAGCGCAGATCTATCCGGTTGGAGAGGCGAAACGATAAGGTTGAGATTCAGAGTCTTTACCAATATGACTGAAAAATACGACGATCCTGAGCTACCCAAAGCCATATTCATCGACGACGTAGTGGTGGCTGAATCAGATATGCACGTATTCGACGAACGTAATACGGCCGGCAAGTCATCTGTGAGCGGGTCTGAAGGTTCAGGATCCTTAACTTCTAGTTCGCTGGATGATCTCGAGGAAGAGACAGAGCCGCTTCACCGGTCGGACTCTTACGTTGAGGATATAGTGGATATCTACCGTAGACCAAGACCGACCATCGATATAGGTCTGCCCAATACACGGAAATCTCAAACCCACAGAAGATACTGATGTTACTGTTCCGTAGTGATCCATAAACCCATTCAACTACTTTTCTTTGATCAATAGGATTGAGATATCATCCAAAAGTATTTTTAGACACTCCTATTATAAAACACCGATGCCGAAGGAGACACCGGACTCATTGGAGATAACAGACCTCGACGGCATAGGCCCCAGCCTAGCCGAGAGAATAAAGAAAACGTTAGAAGTAGATTCTATAGATGAATTATTATCTTTTAGTCATGAAGAACTAGCCCAGGTCAAAGGGATCGGTTCGAGCAAAGCCCAAAACATATACGATCAATTACAGGGCATCGCTGATACATGCGAGAGATGCGAAAGCAAGTTTATCGGAAAGGAAGCCTGTCCAGATTGTAAGGAAGAGCTTTTGGATGAACTCGAACTCGTTCAAGATGAAGTCGAGTCTTTAGATCCTGATATAGAAGTTAAGGGGGATCTAGAAGAGGATCTACAAAAGATAAGGTCCGGAATGGACGAGCTAGGTCTTGTAGATAGTTTCGATCTATTACAGGACACTAAAGAAGTGCTGGAAGAGGTAGAGGAACCAGAAGAGGCAGAGGAAGCAGATGAACCAGAAGAACTAGAGGAAGCGGTGGAGGAACCAGCAGAGGAACCCGAAGAGTTAGAAGAAGCAGAGGAACCCGAAGAAGCAGAAGAAGAATTTACAAAGATAACAAATTTAGATGGTGTCGGTTCTACTTTTGCAGATAGGATAAAAGAAACCTTAGATGTCAAATCACTGGAGGAACTCGCAACTTTCAGCAAAGAACAACTCACCCAGGTCGAAGGGATCGGTTCGGGCAAGGCTGAAAAGATATATGATCAGTTAGAGAAGTATGCTGAAAGATGTGATAGGTGTGGTAAAAGATACTCGGGTGAAGAGATCTGTCCTTATTGTATTGAGGATTTCAGAGAAGAATTAGATGTCATAGAGGAAAACTTAGTATCTCTTAAAAAAGACGTTGATACGGAAGGTAAGTGGAACCTCGATAAGAGGATAGATGAAATAGAATCTGATCTTGCTGAAGGAGATTTTGAAAGTGCTAGGGAGATCCTAGATTTCGTGAAAGATGACCTTGCGGCTGCCGAACAGCTCTATGGTGTCATATATGATATCGAAAAGCTTTTGGATGAAGAGGGGGACCTGATAAACCGGCACACTTACGAATATGCGATGGACTCCATGTTAAGGTCTCTTAGACATGGTAACTACCACAGGGCCGGTAAAAAGGCCAAGAAGATAAAGGAACACATCGAGAAAGAAGAAAAATATCATGATATTGAGACAGACCGATTGAGACAGGTGAATATAGAAGAGTTCAGTAGCAATATAATGGGTATCGGCTTAAGAGACGGCGAAAAGATATATGGTGCCGGTTTCCACACACTTGAAAAAGTCTATAAAGCCGGGGAGGAAGGGCTCGAGGAAGCGGGTATAGACGAGAGGACGGCTGAAAGGCTGATAGGTATCTTGGATAATGTATTCCACGAGATCGATATCGAGAAGGGCGTTTACGAGGGAGGCAAGGTCGAGGAGGAAGAGGAAGGCGAATCGAAGGAAGATATCGTTTTCGAAGAAGATGAGATGTTCGAAGAGATAGGTACTGAGAGTGCTGAGCTAGAAGCTGAGGAACCCGAGATCGAGGGACCAGAAACTGAAGAACTGGAGCCGGAACCGGGAGAGATTGAACAACCTGAAGAGGAAGTAGAGGAAGAACCAGAAGAAGAAGTAGAGGAAGAACCAGAAGAAGAAGTAGAGGAAGAACCGGCGGAACCAGTTCCGAGTACGGAGGAATTATTCGGCGAAGACATCGCACAGATCGAGGAGAACGAGGTGGATATAAAATATTGGATCCCTGCTATCCTCATCCCTATACTGCTGGCTATAGTGGGGTATATTCTGTTTTTTATGTGATCTTCACCCGAACAAGATTTTAAGGAACTCATATACGATCATGAAAGAGGAAGTAACTTTCGGTATGCCAGGACCAGAGAAGATCACCTGTACATGTTCACTTCTTACGCCCGGATGGTCACGATAATCTGAGTTAGCTGCACATGATTTCACGTACGTAGATGATCATCTACTAGATCTTTTCAGATATCTGAGGTAGACATCAGAACCAAGTAGATCGATCTGTTTCAATACTTTAAGATCCGATAAAAGAAACAGTTTAAAATATCTCACAACTCTCTTTCGACTTTTCCTCTAGCCGCATTGATAACGACTATACCGTCGGTACCTTCGACCGCCCACATGGGGACGAATACCACGCCTTTGTAATCGAGTTCGATATCTCCGTTTTCAGGTGCTTCCTGTTTTTTTTCAACGATAGTTGCGCCGTTCTCTTCCCATCGTTTTTCTTTCTTTTCAGTGTATCTGTCCTTGAGTGCTTTAAGCGCTTTCTCGTCGCTGTGTTCTTCAGAGATGTTCGGTTCCAACTTCACATGTGATCTTTTCACCTCTGATACCATCTTGAAAGGTTTCTCCCAGTAGTTGCTTTCACCCGAGACCGCGTTGAGATAGAGTTTGCCCTGTTCTTTTTCATCGTCCTTTTTCATCACTTCGTATTCGTAGAGGTAATGAGGTACCACTTCCAGCCGATATTTGAAACCTCCTACCAGTTTCTCTCCGAGCTCAGAGACTTCTTCAAAATCCATTATCGGTTCGAGAACACCCTCTTTAACATCGTGTTCTACATCGAAGTCAAACTGTTTTTCCGGGCCTTTTATCCCTTCGATGCCCTCTTCGATACCTTCCAAAGTGGATTTTTCTAGGACCATCTCACCTAATTTCTCTATCAGGACATCTCGATCCCAGACTATCACGCCCTTTGGGAGTGATTCCCTAGTTTCATCCGGGATCCTTTCAGTTGTTACCAAAACGCATTTACCTTCAGATTCCTCCAGCTTAAGTAGATCATCTTCATGTACCACTGGTCCGGCGATTATCAGCTCTAGTTTTTCTTCTCCTGTATCTACTATGGTCTTACCCATCTCGCACTCTATGATTTCATAGTTCTCATATCGCAGATATTCCTCAAGAATTTTATAGAAATCCTTCACTTTATCCCGTCTTCTGGCTTAAATTTTAACTCTTCGCGCGTAATTTCCTAATCACTTCTTACATTTAAATGTAATTATCTTAGTTAGCTAAAATCAATCGTCGATGTAAGCCCGGGCCATGGTCCTGTTATCGGCACAAACGGTGCCGTTTTCAGCAGCAGCGATCAGCCCTATCGTGTGTTCATCAGGAAACTCTTCCACTGCGGTCCTGCACGCTTCTTCGAGACCGATCTCTCCGATCAGGTCATGGCATCTTTTAGATGATAATCGCCTAGTGATCTCCTCGCCTTTACCCGTTGCGACGACTGCACCAAACTCTCCGACGAAAAAACCGCTTCCTATCAATGGACTGTCGCCCACTCTGCCTCTGATCGAATAGCTTGTACCACCGGTTGAAACCGCTGCGGCCGCTTTTCCGTCCTCGTAAGCGGCGCAGCCGACCGTACCTCCCTGCATCTCGTCGTAAAATTTCTTATAATCTTCTAATTTTTCCTCTTCACCCAGTTTTTTACGCATCTCTTCCAATTCCTTTATCCTGTCTTCAGTCTTGAGATCGTTGCATTCAAAACCTCTTTTTTTGCCGAGTTCAGTAGCAGAATCTCCCACCAGGAACAGGTACGGGGAATCGTGTACTATCTCAGCTACCTTAATCGGATTTTTGACTTCTTCTATCCCAGCTATCGATCCGATGTTATCTACTGACTGAACAGCGGCATCCATCTGAACTGAGCCGTCCAATCTCAACCTCGAACCTGTGCCGGCGTTGAAGGCCGGATCGTTCTCCAGTTCTTCTACGACCGCGATGACAGCTTCGAAAGCGCTCATACCCTTCTCATAACCTCTCTCAACAGCTTCTTCAACGAGCTCGTCTTTCTCTCTAGGACTCCCAACTCCTCCGTGTGCGATCAACTTCATGGTGCTTCATCTTTGGGTAATTTATTATTGTTTCGCCCAAATTCTAGAGTCCTATATGGTCATATAGTTGTCAAAGAGTTTATATCATACTAAGATTGAATTATGAAGCGATGCACGAGTATTCGGTTATGAGTCAGTTGGTTTCTGCACTCCTGGACGAGTTGAACGGAAGAGATATAGAGAGGGTCAAAGAAGTGAGGATCCAGATCGGGGAGCTGACTTTTCTCGGCAAGGACCAGCTCGAGTTCGCCTACGAAACACTCACACAGGAGACCGTGCTCGAAGGTTCAAGTTTGGATGTAGAGGAGATAAAGTCCAGGGTAGAGTGCCGAGAGTGTGGATATGAAGGAGGAATAAACTACTCTGACAGGACTAGCGTTCATTACAACGTACCGGTCATCTCCTGTCCCGAGTGTGATTCTAAACCGGAGGTAGTGCAGGGTAAAGAGACAAAGATAGTAGGAGTCACTGCAGTGGAGGAAGAAGATGAAACCTGATCTAGATCAATTTAAGTTTAGAGACGATGATAAGGCAGAGCAGATAGTAGACGAGATCAGAGATAGCGACCGTGAGATCAAGCTGATGCACGTCTGCGGAACTCATCAAGATACCCTGGTCAAACATGGATTGGAGCCTATGCTCGAAGATGTAGGAGTCGAGATAGTCCAGGGTCCCGGCTGCCCCGTCTGCGTTACAACACAAAGAGAGATAGAGGAGATGATCGAGCTTGCCAGAGACGGCAAGACGATAGCCGTTTTTGGGGACATGATCAACGTTCCCGGTGAAGAGAAGACACTGTCCGAGATCAGGAGTGAAGGAGCGAACGTCGAGATCGTTTATAGTGTCGACGATGCTGTGGAACTCGCCGAGAAAAGAGACGAAGAGATAGTCTTCATGTCCGTAGGTTTCGAGACCACCGTTCCCGCGACCGCTAACGTGATAGCTCATGAACCCCCGGAGAATTTCAGCATTTTAGCCTGTAACAGAGTGATACCACCCGCGTTGAAAGCCATACTCGAGATGGGAGAAGTGGATTTAGACGGTCTGATCGAGCCGGGTCACGTCAGTACGATAATCGGGTCAAAACCCTATGAACCCATCTCGGAAAACTACTCTATACCACAAGTGATAGCGGGATTCGAACCTTTAGATCTGCTCATGGGCGTTCTGATGCTGCTCAGACAGGTCGAAGAAGGTAGGGCCGAAGTTGAGAACGAGTACGATAGAGTGGTTAGAAAGGAAGGCAACAGAAAGGCTAAAGAAGTCATCGAGGAGGTTTTCCAACCGAGAGACGTCGAATGGAGAGGATTTCCAGAGATACCTGATTCCGGTCTGAAGTTGAGAGATCGCTATGAGAAATATTCAGCTAGAAAGAAATTTTCCGACGTATTGGATAGTCTAGAAGGTAAAGAGTTCTCAGAACCTGAAGGTTGTTTATGCGGAGGCGTATTGAGAGGTGTCATCGAATCCGAAGAATGTGAGTTGTTCGGGGAAGAATGTACGCCTTCGAATCCAGTCGGTCCGTGCATGGTGAGTCGAGAGGGCGCCTGCAACATAGCCTACAGGTACACTTCTAAGTGAAGAACTGCAGTGGAGAGTCCGAAAAAAATGCCTACCTCCGCTAGAGACGAGAAGATCGGTTACGATAATTTTTTATTGGGTAAAGATGAATGGTGCGATGACCCATGACGGATGACATCGATGAACAGATAGAAAAGATAGAACAGGAGATACGGGAAACTCCTTACAACAAGTCGACGGAGCAGCATATAGGCCGTCTGAAAGCCAAGATCGCGAAGTTGAAGGAGAAGAAAGAGAAAAAAGAAAAGGGGAAGTCAGAAGGCGGCGGAGGCTACGACATAAGGAAAGAGGGAGACGCTACCGTCGCTTTAGTCGGACTTCCGAGCGTTGGAAAGAGCACTCTTCTCAACAAACTGACCAACGCGGAGAGTGAAGTCGCCAACTACCACTTCACCACTCTAGACGTGATACCTGGGATAATGGAACACAACGGAGCTGAGATACAGCTTCTGGATCTACCTGGACTGGTCGAGGGAGCTTCAGAGGGAAAAGGTAGAGGTAGAGAGATCTTGTCAGTTATAAGGAACGTTGACCTGATAATCATAATAGGAGATATTTACAGGTACCAGATCAAAAAGATAGAGGAAGAACTGCGCTCCCACGGGATAAGGTTGAATCAGCAGCCTCCGGATATAAAGATAAAGGAGAAAGATAAAGACGGCATCAAGATCAATACCACTGTCGAACTCAGTAATATAAGGAGAGAGACCGTCATGGATATACTCAGGGAGTTCGGTTATGTCAACGCCGACGTTGTGATCAGGAGCGATGTTGATGATCAGGAACTAGTAGATTTCCTGAGCAATAATAGAGTCTATCTCCCTTCGTTCCCGATAATAAACAAGATCGATTTGATCGATGGAGAGGAGATGGAAAGGATAGTGGAAGAACTTGAGGATCGTGATCCATCATACATCTCTGCGGAAAAAGGTGAAGGGATCCAGGATGTAAAGCAGAGGATATTCGATGAACTGAATTTCATACGCGTATTCCTTAGACCTCAGGGAGAGAAAGCTGATGATGAACCGATGGTGGTCAAGAAAGGTAGTTCAGTGGAGGACATATGTAATAAACTGCACAGCGACTTCATAGAAAATTTCAGGTACGCCAGGATATGGGGACCTACGGCAAAATTTCCAAAACAAAGAGTGGGGCTGGACCATGAGCTCGCCGAGGGAGACACCGTGAGGATAATCACCAAATAAGTTATATTGTACCTTTTTTCTTGTTTTGCTTATCTATGAAAGAGATAATCTCGAAGGCGATGACATCGGGGCTCGACTTTTCCCAGAAAGGAGTTCTTAAATCTTTCCTCTACAAGATGGACATAGACGAGGAGACCTACGATAGAGTGTACGTTTCGATAAAGAACAACGCACTGGAGGACAAGGTGTCCAGGGCAGATTATGATGACAGGATCGTTTTGGTACCCCAGTGTTTGAGACATCCTAAGGATTGTCAGGCGGAATTGACGGAACTTGGTTATGATTGTAAGGGATGTGGGAATTGTGTTATCGGTGATATAAAATCGTTCATCGATGATCTAGGTTACGCTTCTTTATTCATCGTTCCCGGTTCCAGCATGGCCAAAAAGATACTGAAAGACGTATCTCCCGGTGCGGTGATAGCCGTCGCCTGTCACTCCGAGCTGGTCGAGGGATTCGAGGCATCTCACGTGTACGGTATACCTGTTCAGGGGATACCTCTGAGTAAAGAGGGATGTATGGATACCGAAGTCGATCTCGATAAGGTAAAAGAGAAATTGAAATTACATAAAGATTGAAAACGATAACATGAACGAAAAGATCCCTGTTTTCGGCGTGATCGGAAGGTCTGATTCTGGAAAGACAGGCCTCGTCTGTAAGCTTGTAGAAGAACTCCAGGCTCTCGGCTACGATGTAGCGACCATCAAGCACACTAGAGGTGATTTCACCATCGACTCTGAAGATAAAGACACGTGGAGACATGCTGAAGCCGGCGCCGGGTTGGTTATCTTCTCCACACCGGACGAGACCGATTTTTTGTTCAGACGGCATTTATCTCTTGAAGATATGCTTTCCCACGTTGAGACCTTTGGGGACTACGATCTAGTGTTAGTGGAAGGCATGAAAGACGAGAGTATACCCAAGATAAGCGTCGACGAGAGTTTTGAAGAGGATTCTTTCGTACACTATCGAGAGGATATCGCGCCGGTTATAGAGGAGATCGAGAGAGAGATCGAGATCCAAGAGATATTGGCTCACCTAGCGGGTCTTGACTGCGGCGCCTGTGGATACCCCGACTGCCGCAGCCTTGCTTCGGCCATCCTGGAAGACGAGATGGAAGTAGAAGACTGCCCGAAGATCGAGAGCGGGAGCAGAGTGACCCTCTGCATAGATGGAGAGGAGATACCTCTAGGAGATTTTCCCTCTGAATTCATCGAAAAGACCCTGCGGGGCATGCTGAACTCTTTGAAGGGTATAGAAGGAGACGAAAAAAAGATCGAAATCGAGATAGATGAGAGTGATAGATGATGGAAACAGTCGGTGTAAAGATCGAGGAAAAAGTGGACCCGGAAGAGATTTTTGAACAGATAGAGTCCTACAGGGAAAGGACCGACGATTTCGTTCAGGTGTTCGATCGATCAAAGGTCGTTGGTATGGAGCACCTGCTGTGGGCATATCAGAAAGCGGAAGAATGTTTCGATAACGGGACCAACAGAGCCGATTCCATCGAGATAGAGACCCTGCTCTGGTCTTCTGGGAAGTGGCAGATCAAAAATGCTATAGACAAGATGGGTTTAAAAGAAGGTTCTGACGGTGCCGCTCTCCTTGTTGATGGTGATGTAGAAGAACTCCTCGAGTACATGGGATGGGAGAGAGATGATGACATCTTGGAAGCTAGTGAGGATAAATTGAAAGCCTTCGGGATAAGTGTTGAGGAGATCGATTCCGTAGAATCTCCGGAAGATCTAGTTTTCGAAAAGATGGCTACTTCTGTTTTATGAAAAAGAAAAAAGGGTTTTGGTTATTCTGTTTCTTCGAACCTGTCTTCGAGTTCATCCATCACATCTGGTAGAGTGGTGTATTCCATCTCTTCCAGCGGCAATCTGTGAGGTTCGAAGGGGCCGTGTCTTCTCATGTAATCGGCGGTTTTAGCGGATTCTTCTCTGACCGGATCGAAGGCAGGATCGTCGAAAAGATCAGCTGGCGTATCGAATTTTCCGTCGTGAACTTGAGTACCCAACGCCATGACCCTTGGAGGTCCGTCGAATCTCGTACATTGAGAGTCCTTCTCGCCTACGGGCATTATCGGGCCGTTGTGACTCCCTCTCATCCAGCCAGAGACAAGGAAAGGATGAGCGAACGGTTCAAGTACCTCTCCGAGAGCTGGAAGCCCGGACTGCGATCTGACCACAGCGACTGGGTCGTCTTTACCTACGTATTCTCCCGCTACCTGATACAGCTTTTCTGTACTCACGGCTGCGACGGGTTCGTCTTCTGGGAGCTTGCTCTCAGGTTTCGGATAGACCTTCTTTATCACGAAGCGTCCTTTCGCGCCCAGAAGAGCCAATATGTCGTAAAGTTCTTCTGGAGTCTCCATCATTATCTTCTTGTTTTCTTTGATATCCCATATCTCGAATCTGAAACCGATATGAAGTGAAGGATCGATCACCAGACCAGCGGTGTTGAATGGATCGGCGAACATCTT
>JAFDTP010000069.1 GCA_019594195.1 Thermoplasmata archaeon | reverse complement strand
ATCACTTGAGATATACCACTTCCCATGCCCTGACTCACGACATGTTCTTCCGCGGTGACAATTCCGCCCGTTTCTTTCGCAGATTCGACGATCTTCTTCTCATCTAGTGGTTTGATCGTACTCATGTTTAGTACTCTCGCATCTATGTCCTCCTGTTTATCCAACCTCTCGGCGGCTTTCAAACATTCGGATACCATTATGCCTGTACCGATGAGAGTGACGTCGGAACCTTCTTTCAATATCGTGGCCTCTCCGATCTCGAACGGGTCGTCCTCTTCAGTAACTATAGGAACGCTGGATCTTCCCATGCGCATGTAAAAGGGACCTTCCTCTTCTGAGACCGCGAATGTCGCCTTTCTGCTTTCATGATAGTCCGCCGGAGCAACGACTTTCATGTTAGGAAGTACTCTCATCAGAGCTATATCCTCTAACATCTGATGAGAAGCGCCGTCACCGCCGACCGTTATGCCCGCATGAGTAGAAACGATCTTCACATCCAATTCTGGATATGCGATACTCTGCCTCACCTGATCGTAGGCGCGACCAGTCGCGAAAACTGCGAAAGTACTCGAAAAAACGGTTTTACCAGAAAGAGCTAATCCTGAGGCTACACCTGTCATATTCTGTTCGGCTATCCCGCTGTTGAACATCCTTTCTGGAAATTCATCACCAAAATCTGTCACTCGACAGGAACCACAAAGGTCAGCACCCAGAACCACGATATCGTCTCTTTCTCTGCCGAGTTCTACGAGTGCTTCTCCATAGGCGTCTCTCTGCTTGGCCATCTCCCACATCATTCATCACCTCCGTCTTTTTCATCGAGGGCTTCCAACGCTATCTCCAGCTGATCATCATCAGCAGCTTTGCCGTGGAAGGCCAGTGAACCTTCCATGAAAGGAACACCTTTTCCTTTTATCGTATTCGCGACTATGATAGAGGGTTCGCCATGGACTTCTTCAGCCCTGTTGATCGCGTTGACGATCTGATCCATATCGTGTCCGTTTATCTCCATCACGTGCCAACCGAAGGCGCGCCATTTTGAGATGATCGGTTCGATGCTCATCACTTTTTCAGTGGCCCCGTCGATCTGGAGCTTGTTCCTATCCAAAAACACGACAAGGTTGTCTAGATTATTATGAGAGGCGAACATCGCCGCTTCCCATATCTGACCAGACTGTATCTCTCCATCGCCGCATATCGCGAAGACCCTATAGGATTCTCTATCGATCTTGGCTGAAAGCGCCATGCCGTTAGCTATCGAGAGGCCCTGACCGAGAGAACCCGTCGATGCGTCTACACCCGGAGTATCTTTGACCGAAGGATGTCCCTGTAACCTGGATCCCAACTTTCTCAGGGTCATCAGTTCTTCGGTGGGAAAGTAACCCGCTTCGGCCAAGGCACCGTATAACGCCGGCGCGGCATGGCCCTTACTGAGCACCAATCTATCTCTTTTAGGCCACTCTGGTTCATCGGGTCTATGATCCATCACTTCAAAATAAAGAGCGGTCAGGATATCCGTGGCTGATAAAGACCCACCAGGATGTCCTGAGCCTGCCTCGTGAGTACTCTTAACGATGTGAACTCTTATCTTCCTAGCTATCTCCTCTAATTCCTCTATCCTCGATTCTTCTAATGCGGGCATCTATCATAATACCTCCAAACTGTTTGAATTCGCTTCTCGATGAGAAATGTAGTAAGACTTAATTATCTTTTTCGGGAAGGATGACGGCTTCACCATCCTGCAACTTGACCCTTCCCTCTGCAAAAGCTCCGACAACTGAAGGGAGAAGCTCGTGTTCCTTCTCTTTCACACGCTCCGCGAGACTGTGTGGATCGTCGTCTTCCTTTACAGGAACGCATCTTTGATCGATTATCGGACCGCCGTCTACTTCACTGGTGACAAAATGAACAGAGCATCCTGTTCTTTTCATGCCGGCATCAAGAACGGCCTGGTGAACCTTTTCTCCATACATGCCTTTGCCGCCGAAGAGGGGAAGAAGAGCCGGGTGGATATTGATCATCTCACCTTGATATCTATCAACGAACTCATCGGTGAATATCCTCATGTATCCGGCTAGAACTATAAGGTCTGGGTCGTACCTTTCTAGTGTGTCGCTTATCTCTTGTTCGTGTTCCCTTCGACTTTTTCCCCGGTGATCTATCACGTCGTAGTCTATATCATGATCTTTAGCTCTCTCTAAACAATACGCGTCCGGGTTGTTCGTTATGAGGAGCTCTACTTCAGCATCTATCTCTCCTGATTCACAGGCATCGATTATCGATTGAAAGTCAGTGCCGCCTCCGGAGGCCATTACTGCAACGTCTATCATCTTATCGGACCTGAATCTCTTTGATGATAAAAAAAGATTAGGTTTGAAAGCCGGTAGAAGATAGGAAAACCTTTTTTAGTTCAAAGATATTACTTATAGGGGTTTCACTCCACCCCTCTTCCGGTAGGAGCGATCAGAGGTGTAAACTTGTATATACTTCATGTAGATGATGATGAAAGCGAACGGGAGCAGACCAAGCTTTTTTTGGAAAACAACACCGATCACATCGAAGTTGATGGCGCCTATTCCGTAGAGGACGCCTTGGCAAAGCTGGAAAAAAACGAATATGATGCCATAGTATCGGATTACAAGATGAGTCCTAAAAACGGACTCGATCTTTTGACCGAGGTGCGTGAGTCAGGCATCGACATACCTTTCATAATATTTACAGGGAAAGGTAAAGAAGAGGTCGCGATGAAAGCTCTCAATCTTGGTGCGGATAGATATTTTAAAAAAGAAGGCGGCCTTGAAGAAAATTATAAACTGCTGACCAGGGCGATAAAAAAAGAGATAGAAAATTATGAGAACAAGAGGGAAAGACGTATACAAGAGACCTATTTCAGGGACCTATTTGAGAACTCTCCGGTCGCTATAGTTCTTCTCGATAACGAGGATAAAGTTTTGAGAACTAATGATGCCTTCGAGGAGTTATTCCAATATGGTAGAGATGAGATAAGGGGAAAAAAGATCAATGAGCTGATCGTTCCCGAGGATAAAGAGTCTGAAGCCAGCTCCGCCTCTGATGAGGTCTTGTCCGGCAGTGACAAGATATTTGAGACCCGTAGGCAGAGGAAAGACGGTGAATTGGTCGATGTTTTGGTCATGGGATATCCTATTGAAATAGAAGATGAACAGGTCGGTGTTTTTGGGATATATCGGGACATAAGCGAAAGGAAAGAGTGGGAGAGAAAGACAAAGGAACTTTACAGGGTCTTGGGGAATTTTGAGAGCTGTTCTACTGAAGATGAAGTATTCGATCTAGTTATAGATTCAGCGCGGGAGATACTCGATTTCAAGTCGAGCAGCATACTTAAAGTCGAAGATGAAAAGTTCGTAACGAAAAAGACGATAGCTAAAAATCTCGATGTCGGTACAGAGTTCGACCTCGATTCTGGCATCAGAGGGATCACTTACAAAAATAAACGATCTTATCTTATCGAAGATCTGAGTGATTGGAAAGATGCGACTCCCACCGATCATGAGTTCAGTTCTGGACTGAGCATACCTATCGGTGATCATGGTGTCTTCCAGGCGCTATCTTACAAAGAAGGTTATTTTGATGAACTAGATCTCGAATTAGCGGAGATACTCATAGCTCACACCGAGAAAGTGCTCGAAGGCATCGAGAACCAGAAGGAGATTGAAAGGAGTGAAAAGAAATACAGGACCATATTTGAATGCGCTAACGACGCCATATTTATCCTTGATGATAACAAGGAATTCATAGACTGCAACGAGAAAACTGAACAGATCTTTGGCATCGATAGAGATCAGATCCTCGGAAAAAATCCTTGGGCTTTTTCACCTGATGAACAGCCGGACGGAACGGATTCAAAACATAAGTCCGAAAAGATGATCGAAAGAGCTCAAAAAGGCGAGTCCATCTCCTTCGATTGGGTTCACCAAAGATCAGATGGGACTCGTATCTTTACAGAAGTCAGCTTGAACAGGTACAGTGTCGAGGACGATAATTTTGTGATGGCTATAGTTAGGGATATCACAGATAGGAAGGAAGCAAGGATGGAACTCGAGGAGAGAAATAGAAAGATAAAGATGCTCCACCAGAAGGCCTCTGAATTCGAAAGATGCGATACCGAAGAGGAGATATGTGATCTCGTAGTCGAGGCGTCGGAGGATATCTTGGATTTCGATGTCTGCGGGGTCGATTTCGTCGAAGATGATGAATTCATCCCGGTCGCACTATCCAGCGAGATAGAGGGCGGCTTCGTAAGAAGGAAAGTGGATGAAGCAGGTATAAGCAGGAAGGTCTACCAGAGTAAAAACAGCATGCTGGTCAAAGATTCTAGGAAATTGAACTACTCTAAGCCTGTTGTAGAGGAATATCGATCTTCGATCACTATACCCATGGGCGACATAGGCATATATCAGGCTCTCTCCACCGATGTCGGTTCTTTCGACGAAAAAGATATGGAACTCGCTGAGGTTTTAATCAACCATGCTACCGAGGCGATCAGCAGATTGAGATTCGAGCACGCATTGATAGAGAAGAACAGAAAGATAAAGAGTATCCACGATACCGCTATAGAGATGGAAAAATGCACTGCTGAGGGTGAAGTGTTCGATTTGACAGCAGAAGCGGTGGAAGATGTTCTCGATATATATGATTACACCTTAGCACTGATAGACGAGGAAAAAGACGAGTTCGTTATAGAGAGATCGTTCAAAGGGGAATATGATTTAGGGAGTACACTTCCTAAAGACTTGGGATACCTTGGTAAGACTTTCGAAGAGCAGTCTTCCTATCTTTTAAAAGATATCCTGAAAGACGATATCGCGAAACCAGCCACGGATAAATACAGGTCCGCCGTCAGTGTTCCTATAGGAGATCTAGGTGTTTTTCAGGCCATGTCGACTGAGAAAGGTTATTACGACGAAGATGACCTAGAGATGCTGGAGACATTATTTTCTCACACGTACCAGGTCATCCGTAGGATAAGGAGCGAGGAGGAGATCAGGAAGAGCAAGAATAGATACCGGGCGATATTCGAAAATACTGGCACCGCTACCATAATAGTAGACGAAGACGGCTGTATCTCTCTTGCTAATAGAAGAGCCGAAAGGTCGGCGGGCTATTACGATGGAAGCATCGAGGGGATGAACTTCACGGAATTCGTTGTCGAGGAAGACGTAGACAGGATAAAGAGGTATCACAAACAGAGATTGAAGGACCCTGACAGCGTACCGGATGAATACGATTTCCAGATGAAGACAAGTAAAGGCGAGATCAGGGATATCCATGTAAGTCTTAATTTGATACCCGACTCTAAAAAGATAGTCGCTTCGCTTGTCGATATAACCGAGAAGAGAAATCTGAAGAAGAGCAGGAGCGAACTCAAGACCAAATTGAGAGATATAGAGGATGATTTCGAAAGGATCGACACATACCTCGAAACGATCGAGGTAGAAGGGATGGATGAAGGCGATAAGGAAAAAATAGAAAAGATAAAAGAACTGGTAGAAGACAAAATCGACGACCTAGAGGAGGTTTGATCTGAGATGTGGGAAAAGCTTTTTTACTTGTTTTTGCTGAAGTGATTTGATACAAACACAAATTGCGGGGATAGCCAAGGGGCCAACGGCGAAGGATTGCTAATCCTTTGTCCCATCGGGACACGCGGGTTCAAATCCCGTTCCCCGCGTAAATATCTTTCTAGCTTTTACAAGAAGCATCTTTCAAATAGTGAATAAAAAGGTAAGAGCTCCTGCTGTAGGGAAAAGATTATTAGAAATCAGGCACCAATAACTTATTATCGTGCTGCGAAACGACAGCGGTGGTTTGGAGGAAACATCCCATAAATATAGGGTTTATCTCTATCGAAAAGGTATCATCTCTATCATAGTTCTTACTATTTTGATCAGCTTTTTTTTACCCTCCATATCTTCGACGCAGCCGATAAGCAGGTTACAGGAAGACGGGCTTTCAGGTCTGATGGGTGAAGGTACTACAGAGGACCCTTATCAGATAAGAGATGTCAGAGACTTGCAGAGGATGAACGAAGAGCTAAACGCTCATTATAAGATGGTCTCTCACGTGAATGCTGCGGAAACTGAAGGGTGGAACGACGGTGAAGGATTCGATCCTGTAGGTGACGAGGATAACCCATTCACTGGCACGTTCGATGGTAGCGGTTATGAGATACGGAACCTATATATACAGCGTCCTGAAAGCGATCATCCGGGACTTTTCTCTCATGTAGATAACGGTGATGTCAGAGACGTATCTATTGTAGGTGCAGAAGTTTATGGTAGTAGGAGCGTCGGTGCTCTTGTCGGCCTGAACAGTGGTACGATCACGGATTCACGAGTTTCCGGGCGAGTCGACGGAGCCTTCGAGATAGGTCTATTGGTCGGATCGAACGATGGCGTTGTTAAAAGATCTTATACCCGGGGTAGAGCTACTGGTCTTGATTTTGTAGGAGGTATATCTGGCTCCAACACTGGTCGTCTTGAAGGATCTAATTCCGATGCCGATGTTAGAGGCGATGGAGCAGTAGGAGGAGCAGTCGGTATCAACGAAGGTAAAATAAAAAATACTGCATTTTTAGGAACTGTGACCGGAGACTGGGATATAGGAGGTATCGTCGGTGAGAACTTTGCAGAGGTAGAAAGATCTTATTCTAGCGGTAGCGTTCTTGCGGCCGCCGGAGCGATCAGGGTCGGTGGAGTAATTGGTAGAAATAGAGGTGAGTTGTTCGATTCCTATTCGACGGGTCCAGTAGAAGGATACGGCAGAGTTGGTGGTGTAGCAGGACTTAATGATGATATATTGACAAGAACTTACAGTGTAGGGCACGTAGACGGCCGACTCGCGGACGGTGGTTTGGTAGGTGGAAATAACGGCAACGTTACCGATTCTTTCTGGGATGTCGATACGTCGGGTATGGATAATAGTGACGGCGGCACCGGTAAAACCACCGGTGAGATGAAGCACCTGATGACATACACATCAGAAACCACTGGGGGACTTGAAAGACCTTGGGATTTTGTAGGCGATCCTAACGATGATGATGGTGATGAAGATACATGGGATATGGACGGCGATGGGATCGTTAACGACGGATATCCTTACCTCACCGGAAATCTATTGCAGGTAAACATAAGTGTAACTGGTGAAGGGGATGTGTATATCGAACCCAAGAGGGAGGGATATATGTTCGGAGAGCAAGTCACACTACAGGTATTTCCTGAGGAAGGATGGGATTTTATCGGTTGGACAGGAGATCACGAGGGTGTAGAAAAGGAGATCGAAGTTACATTGAAGGAGGACCTTCAGATAACGGCTATTTTTGATGAGAGAAAGTACGAACTCACGATCGAAACTGTCGGTGAAGGTTCCGTTTCATCATATCCAGACAAAGATGCATATGCTGATGGCGAGATGGTCGAATTAGAGGCTGATCCCGAAGATGGCTGGAGATTCAAAGGTTGGAAAGATATAGAAGATGATGAACCCACGTTGAACATCACTATGTCTAGAGACAAAACCATCACCGCATACTTTGAGGAATTGAAGTATGATCTCGATCTAGATATAGAGGGCGACGGACATGTTGAAATCTACCCTGATAAAGAAAGTTACACAGAAAAAGAAAACGTCACCTTGCGAGCCAGGGCGGACGACGGTTGGAGCTTCGTTGAATGGACCGGTGATCACGAAAGCGAAAGTGAAAATATAACTCTGCAGATGGACGACGACAAAGATATAACTGCAGTGTTTCAAGAAGAGAAAAAGATGCCCGGATTTAACCTTCATATCTTGATACCAAGTTTAGCGGTGGCAGTGTTGATTTATATAAAAAGAAGCATGATGCGTAAAAGAAACAGATCGAAATAGAGATCACCAATTTTCTGCTTTAGAAATAAAAGAAAAAGATTCAAATAATACCATTCTTAAAACTACACAGCTAAGTCAAGATATCCTGTATCTCATACTGATCCACTTAGATAAGCTGATGATATCATGATAAGCCGATCGATCGATGATAATGGTGTTTCCGGACGTGTTTCCGATGAACAGCTCGAACTTCAAGACCTTAGGATATCCGATGAACAGCTCGAAGATATGGTTGAATCCTGTGGTCTTGGTTCGAAAGTGGTCAGAGGATACGATCTTCTTTTAGAGGGCGAACTCGAAAGATCCTCAGAGATATTCGATGAAGTGATAGAGGAAGATAGATCTGTAGCTGAGGTATGGTATGGGAAAGGTCTGATAAGTCTTTTGACTGAAGATCTAGACGCTGCCTTACAATACTTCGAAAAAGCTATCAGTCTCAAACCTGATTTTAAAGACGCACTATACGAAAAAGGCGTCGCTCTTCATGAAAAAGGAAGAACTAAAGAAGCAATGGAATACTGGAAAAGATCCAGGGAAAAGGAAAAAAGTTATTGAAATTTCTTTCTGAACTTTAGTAAACTCCTGAGTTTTCGTCTTTCGTAAAGTTTCGGACTGAAGAGAGCTATCGCCGTGAAGACCTCTAACCTTCCGATCCACATCAAGAGTGAAAGTACAAGTCTTCCATAGATAGGTACACCTCTGAAGTTATTAGCGGGTCCAACAAGTCCTAGACCGGGTCCCACATTACCTATTGTCGTGGCGGAAGCTGCTATACCAGAAACGATATCAAGACCCATAGCGACCATGATGAAAGCTCCTGCGACAAAGATAAGAAGATAAGCGCAGAAGAACATTATCACTGTGTCTAGAACTTTTTCATTGATGACTTGATCTCCCATCCTTACCACAACGACCCTCCTCGGATTTATGAATTCTTTAAACTTCCTTTTGATCATCTTGAAAACAAGTAAGATCCTCATCACTTTCATACCTCCACCGGTAGAGCCTGCTGAACCACCT
>JAFDTP010000180.1 GCA_019594195.1 Thermoplasmata archaeon | reverse complement strand
ATCTCGATTTACTGCCAACACCGCGTTTTCTCCTTCGTATTCCATAGGGACCACAACGACTTCTACCCAAACTTCGGAGCCGTCCTTCCTCTTTTTCTTTACAGTGAACTCAGTCCTGTTCCCTTCTTTTAATTCTTCTTTGACTTCATCCCAACTCGATTTCTCCGGCTTATCGACAGCTATGTCATCGTAGACGTTCATCTCAAGGAGTTCCTCCGATGAGTATCCCAGCATATCACTCATTGCCTTGTTCGCACCTAGGATACTCCCGTCATCCTCCCCTCCTAACTTTTTGATAATCACTGGATCTCCAAGGTTCTCGAATATATTCCTAAACTTTCTCTCTGATTTCATGAGTTCTTCTTCCATCTCTTTCCTCTTACTGATGTCTTGAGCGCTTACTATTATCCCGTTTATATCGGGATCATCTAAATGGTTGACAGCCCTCACTTCGAGCCATATCCAACCGTCTTCCATTTCTCCTCGTAATTCTGTCCTGTATTCCTCACCTGGATTTTCAAGCACTTTAGAAAACATCTCTAGAGTTTTTTCTCTATCGTCGGGATGAGCAAATTCAATGGCTTCAGATCCCATAAATTTACTAGGGTCTAATCCTGTGATCTCATTAGAGGGATAACTATGGTATTTTATCTTGCCCTCTTCATCGATGACGTTGATGAAGACGGGGGTATGATCGAGATATTTTTCTTTCAGTTTTAATTCCTGTTCATATTCTTTCCTTTCAGTTATATTCGAAGTTATTTCAACTGCTCCTATGATGTTACCTTGTTCATCATTAACAGGATTACCTCTTATCTCCCAATATCTACCGTCTGGAGATTTTACCTCACTCATTTGAGGTTCTCCTGTTCTCCATGATTCTCTAACCGGGCAATCTTCACAGGGGTTTTCTCGTTCATGCCAGATCTCATAACACTTTCCTCCTTCCAAGTCAGAGGGCTCTTTGTCGACAGATTCTGCAGCTCTTTCGTTGGCCCATATGACTTCATGATCTTTGTTTTGATAAACTATCAATTGTGGCGAGTTTTCGAGGATCAATGATTTCTCTTTTTCGGATCGTCGTTGCTCTTCTTCAACCTCCTTTCCATGTGTGATATCCTGGATTATAACAGCTACAGATTTAACCTCAGCTTCTTCCATTGGGAGATATATAACTTTCATATACTTTTTACCGGATGGAAAGTCGAACCAGGAGGTGTACTCTACTTTCTTTCCCTTAAACGCTTTATCGAGATGTGGTTTTATAGTTTCTTTAAAAGTATCTTCCTCCATCAGTTCTGACACTGACATTCCGATTATCTCATTTTTTTGTAGATCGTATTCCCAAGCATACCACTGGTTAACAACCCGATAGCGGTAATCTTCATCGATCACAGTTATCTTCAGATCTTCTGTTGTATCAGTGGCTAATTTTAGAAAGTTCAACCTTTCACTCTTTTCTTCCAACTCCTTTTGAGTAGTATACTGTTTAGATTCTTGTTTTATCGCGTCGATCAAGACAGAGTACTGTGATTTTGTGTCCCCTCTTTTTTGAATATACCTATCCGCCCCTAAATTCAATGCTTTAATGGCGACCTCTTCTCTACCTTTACCGGTGAACATTATGAACGGGATATCGCTTTCTCTTTCTTCCCGCAGCTCTTCTAAGAATTCCAATCCATCCATCCCTGGCATCTTGTAATCCGAAACGATCAAACCGAAGTCTTCTCCATCCATCAACTCTAAAGCCTTTTCGGCAGAGGAAACGGTCTCAACTTCTATCTCTTCATCTCTCTCTAAAAATATCTCGGCCTGTTCAAGCAGCGAATTTTCATCGTCCACTAGAAGTGTTTTTATCATTATCTACCCTATACTTCTTTTGTCTTTTAGTGTTTTTATGGATATTTAATTTTTTACCTAAATAATCAATATTAAATTTCTATGCTCTTTTCAATCTCACATCAAACCTAGCTCCACCAAGATCAGAGTCCTTCACTTCCACAGATCCACCGTAACTCTCAGTTATCTCTTTGACCATGTACAACCCTAGTCCTGTTCCAGCGCTCTCCCCCTCTTTGAACCTTTTATCAAATATCTT
>JAFDTP010000122.1 GCA_019594195.1 Thermoplasmata archaeon | reverse complement strand
GACGAACGACGGCATATACATGCACTGTCTTCCCGCTTCTAGGAATCAAGAAGTTACAGACGAAGTCATGGATGGTCCGCAGTCTGTAGTGTTCGATGAAGCTGGAAACAGGCTGCACGCGCAGAAAGCTGTCATGTCCCTGCTTATGAGGTAAACAGGTGATATTGATGGATGAAGAAATAGATGATGAAATGAAAGGACGCGAAGATATTACTAGTTCTGATCATTCTTACAAAACAAAAGACCTGTTGAAATTTTTGATCCCCTCTTTGATAGGTCTTACTATGTTTCTATTACCAATACCAAGGGATGGAACACTAACGATAATAGTAGGTGTGATTCACGACTGGCTTCAGCTCGTACTTGAAAGTTTCCTTCCTTATATAGGTATGGGTATAGTCACGTTTTCGGGAGCATTCACCTTATTTTCGGTGGCCTTTAAGCCATCTTTTGTGAAGAACAATGATTTCTTAAATAAATTGTTCATAGTGGGACCTGTATGGTCAATTTCTAGATTTATAGGAGCAGTTTTCATAGTAATGACCGTCCTTGAAATAGGACCAGAAGTCATTACATCTATGGCGACAGGTGGAACACCAGCTTTGGTGCTTATCCCCATACTTGTATCACTGTTCCTTTTCATGAGCTTTGTTATCGCTCTACTGACCGATTTTGGTCTCATGGAATATGTAGGAACCTTGGCTCGTGTCGTCATGAAACCTTTGTTCACTATACCCGGTAGAGCTTCTATAGACGCTCTAGCTTCCTGGTTGGGAAGTCCCTCTGTAGGTGTAGTGATAACAAGAAACCAGCACGAAGAAGGTTATTATTCAGATAGAGGCGCATCCGTTATATCTACAACTTTTTCTCTAGTTGGAATAGGATACATATACGTCATGGCGGAAATAGTCGACCTTCCTGGGATGTACTTCCAGTTACTGTTCTCCACTTATGTTGTTTCGATAATACTTGCGATGATAATGCCCAGGATATGGCCATTATCCAGGATAAAGGAAGATTACTATCCTGAGTCCGGTAAAAAGATAAAAGAAGAGCGGCCTAGTGGTATAAGTCTTCACTCATGGGCCTTGAGGACTGCTGTGGAGAAGGCGAAGTCAAGCAAGATTTATGACATAATAAAAACAGGTTATGAAACTTTAGGGATCGTCTATATGAGTGCCCTTCCATTGGTGATGGCCTGGGGTACTCTTGCGTTGATCGTGGCTGAATACACACCTGTGTTCGATTGGATAGCTTATCCTTTCGGTTGGATACTGGAATTGATCGGAGTTCCCGAGGCTTTTGAAACTGGGACCGCTTTTGTATTAGCGTTCCCTGATCAGTTCCTTGCAGGTGTTGTAGGCTCTACGCTAGAATCTCCAGTATCCCGGTTCATGGCTGCAGGCATATCTATAACAGGTTTGATATACCTTAGTGAGATCGGTGTATTGATTTTGGACTCGACGATACCACTAGATATAAAAGATCTGACGATAATCTACTTTGAGAGAGCATTCTTCTCGGTATTCTTGTTAGCGCCGTTCGCTTTCTTCTTTGCAGGTTGAATGTAAGAACAGGTGAAAAAAATGTCAAAAAAATTAGAAGAAGTATCGAAGATGGAACACGCAGTGTATGAGGATTTCAAATCAGAGATCGACGAATATTGGGACGGAGAAAATTTTGGAGTGAGCTCGAACTACGGTGAACTGAAAAGAGTGATGCTACATAAACCGGATAAAGAACTAGAAACAGTGACCGGTGATGAGCAGAGGTGGCTATGGGACGGTACTCCTGATATAGATCAGGCGAAGGCTGATTTCGAGAATCTCAAGAGTGCTATGGAGTCTGAAGGCATCGAAGTGAATCTCCTTGGTGAAGCCTACGAAGACAAGGCCAAGCAGTATTTCATGAGAGATCAGGCTATAGTGACTCCCTTTGGAGCGGTCATGGGAAGGATGGCTCTAGACCAAAGAAAGGGAGAGGAAAAACCTGTGATGAAAAGACTCGTCGAGTTGGATATTCCTGTTATCTACATGGTCCATGGTTCCGGGACTTTTGAACCCGGAAATTTCATGTGGATCGATGATTCAACGGCGATGATAGGAGAAGGTGTCAGGACCAATTTCGAGGGCATAGATCAAGTGAGGCAAATATTGGCGATGCAGGATATTGAGGTGTTAGAAGCCTCGGTGCCTTCTTACTACAATACCGTCGCGGGATATGTTCATCTCGATGTTTCCTTGAATATACTTGACGAGGACTTGGCTCTGGTCTATCCCGAAGGTCTTCCTTACTGGGTATTGGAATACCTTGTTGAAAGAGACTTTGAGCTGATCGAAGTTTCCAGAGAAGAGATGAAACACATGGGAACTAACGTTCTTCCTATAGCACCTAGAAAGATAATCGCTGCTGAAGGAAACAAGGAGACCAAGGGATTACTGAGAGAGAAAGATGTTGAGATCATCGAAGTTCAGATGGATGAATTGATCAAAGGCGGCGGAGGACCCCGCTGCTGCACTCTAGAATTGTTGAGAGAATAGGAGGTATTTGTTATGGAAGAAGATTGGAAAGTAGAAATAGTTACGGACGAAGTGCCAGGCCCGAAATCGAAGGAGATAGTCGAAAGGAAAGAGAAGTGCGTACCGGATGGTATCGCATTATCGCACGAGATAGTCACAGAAGAAGCTAAAGGATCCTACATCAGAGACGTGGATGGTAATACTTTCATAGATTTTGCAGGTGGGATCGCGGTGATAAATGCAGGCCATTCGAATCCTGCCGTCGTGGAAGCGATAAAGGAACAGGCAGAGAAGTTCACTCATACACAGGCATACAAGGTGCCCTATGAGAAATACGTAGAACTCGCAGAAAAGATGGTCGAACTCACCCCTATAAAAGGAGGAGAGGCCAAGTGTTATTTCGCCAATTCCGGAGCCGAGGCAGTGGAGAACGCTGTTCGAGTCGCGAGGAATTATAAAGACGCTCCAAAGGTGATAAGGTTCGAGAATTCCTTCCATGGCAGAACTTCCCTGACCATGGGATTGACAGCCAACAATCTATACAAAAAAGGTTCTTTTGCAAATGACTCCTTCTTGTACAGAGCTCCGTTCCCGGACTACCGTAATTTCCCTGGAACTAAAGAGGAATGCATAGATTATTGTCTGGATAAACTGAAATATCTGATAGAGATCGAATGTGATCCTGAAGAGACCGCCGCCGTTCTTATAGAACCTGTCCAAGGGGAGGGCGGCTATCTACCGGTTCCAGAAAGATTCATGAAAGAGATGAGAGAGTTACTGGAAAGACATGATGTCGCTCTTATAATCGATGAGATCCAGAGCGGCGTCGGAAGAACGGGGACATTCTGGGCATTTGAACAGTACGGCATAGAACCTGACTTGGTCACCTTCGGTAAAGCCATAGCGAACGGTCTTCCATTGAGCGGGATCGTAGGTAGAAAGGAAATATTAGACTCGGTAAATCCAGGGGGTATCGGTGGTACCTTTGGAGGTAATCCTGTTTCGTGTTCCGCCGCACTAGCAACGATAAACGAGATTGAAGACAACTTGGATAACGTCGTCAAAGTCGGCGAAAAGATGCACGAACGATTGAACGAATTGAAGGAGAAATACGACGTTATAGATAATATCCGAGGAATAGGACCGATGATTGGGGTCGTATTCGCTGACGAGTACGGCGAACCCAACGCTGAGATAGTCAAGGACCTGCTGAAAGAGGCTAGAGAGAACGGTCTGATCCTGCTCAAATCCGGACCATACGGCAATGTCATAAGGATATGCGGTCCGGTCACTACCTCGACAGATGTTATAGAAAAGGGACTGAAGATATTCGAAGAAGCGCTTGAAAAGTGTGTGGATCGAGATAGGTGAGATAAAATGTCAGGATTCTGGGGCAAACTGTTGAGGGTCGATCTGTCGAACCGCGAGACGAGTACTGAAGAACTCTCCGAGGAATTCAGGAGAAAATACATCGGTGGAGCCGGCATCGCCTCTAGATTGTTGTACGACGAAGTTGAAGAAGGCATCGATCCACTAGGACCGGATAACAAGCTCATAATGGTCCCCGGACTCCTTTTGGGTCCTGCATTACCCCGTGCTTCCAAAACCACTTTCACTTTTAAATCTCCTCTTACAGGAGGTTATGGAAAAGCGATAGTCGGTGGATGGATAGGAGACAGGTTGAAAAAGGCCGGATACGATGCTCTCATAGTCGAGGGTGAAGCTGAAGGACCTTCTATCTTGGTGATCGAAGACGGTGAAATTTCGATCGAAGACGCTTCGGACCTTTGGGGTAAAGACACTCACGAGACCGGCGACATACTCAAAGACAGATATGAGGGTGTAAAGACCGCAGTGATCGGTCCCGCAGGAGAGGAACTTTCAAAGATTTCTATAATCGAATGCGACGATAGACAGGCCGCTCGAGGCGGACCAGGAGCCGTGATGGGTTCTAAAAACCTGAAAGGTATAGCTATCGACGGTAACAAAGATTATCCTTTACAT
>JAFDTP010000181.1 GCA_019594195.1 Thermoplasmata archaeon | reverse complement strand
CGATATTCAACAGAGCAGATATCCTGCTCTTTGAGACCTGTGATTATGGACATCAATTTGATCTTATCTTTACACTCGTTATCGATCCTTGCTCCCACGATGACACCGGCTCTAGAATCGAGTTTAGATGTCATCATACCGACTATATCGTTCATCTTTTTGACAGAAAGACTGTTAGAACCTCCAGTCAAGTGTATCAGAGCTTTTTTTGCCCCTCGATAATCTGCATCTAAGAAGGGATTTCCTTCCGCATCTTTTACTACTTTCTCAGGCTCCTTACTGTGCGCTTCACCAGTCATCAGTGTAGAATAGCCACCGCCACCTAAAACTGATCTTAGATCATTAAAATCAAGATTTATCAAAGATTGTTTGGTCATGGTCTCTGTAACCCCTTTAACCAGATTTGAGATAACAGAATCCATCAATCCAAAACCCTGATCTAACGGTATATCAGGACTGACTTCGAGCAACCTATCATTATCGAGTATGATGGTTGAATTTGCATAATTTTCTATTTTTTGTACTCCCCTCCAAGCTAAGCTCTTCCTGTTACCCTCTACGGAAAACGGAAGGGTCACTATATCTATCACCATCGCGCCGCTCCTCCTCGCTATCTCAGTGATCACAGGAGCAGCACCAGTACCAGTACCTCCTCCTAGACCGGTCGTCAAGAAAACGAGATCAGCATCAGAGAACAATTTTTTGAACCCACCGCTGGCAGATTCAGCACATTCTTTACCTACGTTGGGATCACCACCAGCCCCCCTACCCCGATTGTACGAACGACCAATCAACATCTTTTTGTCGGCCGTCTTGTGTTCAAGATGTTCCTTATCCGTGTTCACCGCTATAGTTTGAGCACCATGAACACCCATCCTGCTCAATCTATCGACGCTGTTGTTACCTCCACCTCCAACTCCAACTACGTATATGTTAAGTTCGGAAGATTCTGATCCATTTTGAAGGCGTCTCTTTCCTCTCATTTTAAACTGACCCGGTATTTTTATCTTCGAGGAGAAGGATGAAAAGTCATACGATTCAATCTCTCTGTTCCATATCTCTCTGATATTCTTTGATCTTTTCTCTCACATATTCTCTAACTGCGGTCCTTATCGCATCATCTACATCCACTGAATCACCCTTTTCTACAAGATTTTCTATCTCACCTACTTTCTGTTTGGGAAGATCGACTGTGACCTTTGAGATATGATCGGGAGCGTTTTTATTTTTGATGAACTCCTTTATCGAGGCCCTTATCGCTTCAGAGAGAGATGAAAATGATCCTTCCTCTACCAGTTCGTTCAATTCATCTGCCATATCCTCAGGGATTCTGACAGTTATACGCTTTGTGTCCGACACTTTTCTCCACCTTGATTAATATAGTCCGACGAATAAACCTTATTCGTCAGACATATACATAAACAACAACTATACTTATAAATATTTCGGAATATGTCTTATATTTTTTAGATGATATAGGAAAAATATGATCTCAGATGATATCGGTTAGAACTTTTTAGGAAAAAACAAAGAAAAAGAAAGTTTGATAGGTCCTATGATTCGTATATCCAGTCTTCTACTAAACGGCTATATTCCTGGAATTCTCCACCATCAAAGAAAATATCGAGTTCTCTCTCAGCGCTCTTTTTGGAATCAGCTGCGTGCACGATGTTTCTAGCTATATCTATACCGTAATCTCCACGTATGGTGCCCTGGTTAGCGTCTTTGGGATCAGTAGCTCCGACCATATCTCTGACGAGAGAGATAGCAGAATCACCCTTTACGGCCATGGCAACAACAGGACCTGAAGTTATGTAGTCTATAAGAGGTTCGTAGAATTCCTTTCCCTCATGTTCGGCATAATGTTCTTCCGCCATCGATCTGTCTATCTGTATCATCTTAAGGGCGACTATACGAAGACCCCTATCTTCAAGACGAGAGATGACTTCACCTACAAGTCCTCTTTGGACACCGTCAGGTTTTACCATCAAAAATGTTGTCTGCATGATCACACCTTTTCAATAGGGGCTATAATCATTCACTGCCTTCTTCCTCTTCAGTCCCTTTCTTCTTGTAAGTCTCGATAGCCTTGTCCTG
>JAFDTP010000074.1 GCA_019594195.1 Thermoplasmata archaeon | reverse complement strand
AGCGATAGCTCCTAAGGGGACGCCTATAAGCAACGCCAAACCTATGGCTAGCGTGCCCGCGAACAATGATATCCTAGCACCATAGATTATTCGACTCAATATGTCTCTTCCATAGCTATCGGTACCTAGCAGGTGATCTTGACTAGGCGGTTGGAAACGTTCTTTTATAACAGTCCTTCTTCCCGCATGTTCAGGGTAAGGTGCTATTATAGGCGCTAATATCGCAATTATTACAAATATAAATATTATCATCGCTCCAGCGAAAGATAGTGAATTCTTTCTGAGAAGTTTAAGACTGTATTTTAACTCTCTTACTTTTGGTTCGTATTTTTTCGGTATTTTAAAAGGTAGATTCATCTCCATATTCACACCTTATTCCAACCTCACTCTTGGGTCTAAATAGGCCTGGGCTATATCCACCAATAGATTCAAAAATACGTATATAGAGGCTATAACCAAAGTGATTCCAATTATAGCTGGATAATCTACTGTAATTATTGATCTAGCGGCATAAGTTCCAAGACCGGGCCAACTAAAGATTTGCTCGATCAAGAAAATCGAAACAAGAGAATAAGCAAAAGTCAAAGCTAATACTGATAAAGCGGAACTGAAAGAGTTTCTAAGAGCATAAACGAACAATATCGTTCGTTCTTTTATTCCATAAGCTTTTTCCATACGAATGTAATCCTCATTCAGTATATCTATGGTGCTGGATCTAACCATCCTAGTTATCAATCCGAGAGGATAAGCGGCCATTGCTAAAGCCGGTAAAATCAGATGCCTTAATGAACTTCTAAAAGCAATAAAATTGCCCTGTATCAAAGTATCTATCAAATAAAAACCCGTGATACGATCGAATGGATACAGCAATTGAATCCTTGATCCGATCCGTCCTCCAACGGGAAAAATGCCCAACCATTGGAAAAATATAAGTTGAAGGATCATAGCCAACCAAAATGTTGGCATCGAAACGCCTGAAACTGAGATCATCCTAGCAGTGTGATCTATTATAGAATTCCTATTAGCGGCGGAATAGACTCCTAGAGGTACTCCGACAGCGATGGCGATCAACATGCCGGCAAAAATTATCTCTAGAGAGGCAGGCAAAAACCTACGTATATCGTATAAGACCGGCCTATGGGTTCTTATCGACTCGCCGAGATCACCCTGTATTAGATTTCTCATGTAGCGAAGATATTGGATATAAAGTGGTTGATCCAATCCTAATTCGATTCTTGCCTGTTCTATAGCTTCCTGACCTGCTCTCGGTCCGACCCACATTGCTGCTGGATTGGCCGGGACAATTCTAGTTAGAATAAATACTATGAGACTAACACCTAGGAGTACTATGATACTCAAAAAAAGCCTTCTCAGAATATAATACCTCAGCTTCATCTTTTTACCTTTTACAAGTTTTTAAAGCGAGAGTTTTGGGGTTTGGGGTGACCCAGATATGTAAATGGATTATATTATGGTTGTATAAGTATCTTTTGGAAATATTTCTGGTTCCATTGGTAAATAAAAAAAGGAAAAATTTTTTCAATAATTTAACTCAATTGTTTTAATAGAATCCGTAGTTGATAGATAGTACTCGTTAAAGGTTCAAGGACCGGTATCTCAATCTCTCTTTTTATTTCGTCGGCTATAGATGCCATTCCTGTACATCCTAGAATCAAAATCTCAGAGTCTCTATCTATATTTTCTTCATTCAATAACTCTATTAGTTGATCTTTACTGTTTTCTAGTTCCAATACAGGTATCTCCTTAGAGATAAGAAACCTTAAATTTTTGTTTAGGCCGTATTTCTTGAGATTTTCCTTGATTTGGGGAACGGCAGGCTCAACAGTCAAAATACTGAATTCATTTTTGAATGTTAAGGCGGTATGGAATGAAGTCTTTCCACATCCTAGGATCGGTTTATCCGTTAATTCCTTTAATGTATCAAGTCCAGGGTCTACAAAACAATTTATCACAAATCCGTCGTATTCATTTTCGACTTCTTTTAACAAATTGATCATTTCTGGTATCACCATCGCTTCCTTCACTCTAGTCTCTATACTTTTCGGTCCTTCTTTGATAGCTTCAACTGTAATGTTTAGATCTGGAAAAATATCATTGATCAGCTCTTGATCGCCTCTTCTTAACTCTTCAGGTTCAACTGGATTAAGAACACAAAGCTTCATATTACCTTTTCCACTGGAACGTATTCAAAATCGTATCCAAAATATTCAGGACTAAGTACCTCTAAACCATCTTTAGTTCTCCACTTTTCGTCCGCTTTATATGAAAGCACAGCTACTTCTTGACCTTCCTTGATATTAGGATTCAATAGAGGTTCAGCATTATCTTTTGTAACCAGTGTAATCAAGTCAGGTGCTACAACGTAGGGATCTCCGTTTAGCCATGAGACAAGGTGTTCATTTTTGAACCAGATCTTCAATTCGTTTCCATCGTCGTCCTTTACATGAACTTCTCCTACCGTGAACCCATCTTTTTCTTTCCAGGTGTATTCATTTACTGTTCCGGTGAAGATCACATAACCATCGTCTTCGGTTATGGCTTCTATCGGGTCTTCACCTTTTTCAAGAGCTTTTCGCCTTTTTCTGCCTATTTTTTTTGATTTGGTAACGGTCCCCTCAATCAAAGTCCCTCTCATTTTTTTTGCAGGGCCTGGGTGATCACATACACCTACAGTTCCACTAGCCGCTACTGCTATACTTCTCACTATCTTTTCAGCTATGAAATCGTCTTCCACCTCTTTTACCAAGATATTGTTTTTCACGTCGGAAACACCTATTGGATCTATATCTACATCGTAGACATGGAAAGTAGTGTGAGACAATTCTGGAACTGATCGTCCAGCGGGATCGGCATCTATCAAAGGTACACCGTATCTAGCCGCCGTAGAAAAAGCCACTCCAAGGTTGCCAGCTCCGATCTCAGTTGCAACGAGGCCTCTAAATTTCTCTTCGAAATGATCTTCTAAGACTTTTACTGCACTAGAAGTCCATCCTACTCCCTTTTCTTTTTCTTCACCTTCGGGAGAGAGAGACCCGCAAAAATAAGGACTTCCAACGAGATCTTCTTTATCGAGTTCGTCCAAGTTTATCAGTTTGAATTCTCTTCCTTCATCGAAATCTTTTTTGACTGTTTTCCTTGCTCTTTTAAGACTACCGCCGCCACCTGTACCTAAGATTGCTGAGCCTACCAAAATGTCCTCCATATCTTGTTCATTTATTTTTTTCATGTTTTTTCCTCCTATTTTTCAAATATTTCTTTGAATTCTTCAAGTTTAGGATGTGCAATCGATCCTTTCTCTAAAATCTTTACTCCATCTGCCCATACAGTTGAATTTAGACAAATACCGTCTGTATGAGAAGGTGCATCTATACCATCTGGTGGATAATTATGACCGCTGATATAACCTAACCCCCATTCAGTGCAACCCCATATCCTCTCGTCTTCTAGTACATTTCCAGAAAGTTTCGCTCCTGGATTGAAACCATAACTTATATGTGCCAATCTTAACATGTTAGGATCATCAAAGCTTTTCAACCATCTTTCAAATTCTTGTGCTTCTTTTCCACCTTCTATATTTACGACTTTTCCTTCCTCTATAGTTAACTCGATTGGCTCATCGAGAAGTCCGACTGGCGGATCTACGGATCCATCAAAAACGATTTTTCCGTTTATAGTCTCTAGTTCGGGGGTCCAGGCTATTTGTCCAGCTAAGAAGAACATCCCAGGTTCCGAGGCATCTCCTGCATCGCAGTCAACAGGATATTTCGGATTATTACCGAATTCAAGATCCGTTCCTGCTGGAGTTTTTATCTTCATGTGATCCGCATCCCTAGTTAGTTGAGTTACTTTTTGCATGAATTCATCTAATTTTTCTCTATCAACTCTACCGATCGTTCTCACCATCATGTCAACGTCGAGTCCAACTAGGCACATATATCGCAGATCATCATTTTTCTCCATAGCTCTTTCGAACGGTGTAGAATACAATAACCATTTGTTGTTGAATTCAACCCATGCGTCTGCTTCTTTAAGAACTGCTTCTAAAGCATCAACAGGTAACATCGGATCCGCATCTTTCCCCACACCAAGAGGAGAGGGGTTCCAGATCACTAGTGGTTTAGCACCAGCGGCGAAAGCTGCTGCTGCGGTCGCATTGACCACTCTTTCATCGCTCTCAGTATCTGCAGTTATGATTAATGTTTCCTCTTCCTTAAGGTCTAAGCTTTTCTCAATTAGGTCCCGGGCCGATTTTTCTAACTCATATTCATATAGGTCTGTCATAAAGAACCTCCATTATAGATTGAATGAAATAGTTTTTAAAAAAATAAAAGAAGTTGATAAGGGTTTTTGTTTAATTTATGCGTCCCAGTAGCAATCGTACCACCAGACTACATGTGGATATGAAGGGTTATCTTCGAATCCGCCTAGTTCTGTTCTCACTGCTCTAGCATACATTTCGTCCACTACGAACAATCCGGGTGTATCCTCCATGATCAACTCTTGGGCCTCAATATAGAGTTCTTCGGCTTCATCTCTATCGATTCCTGCCGTCGTACGTGCTTCTTCAATAAGTTCATCTACATCTGGGTTGCTGTAATAGGCTAGATTGAAAAATGGTTCCTCTTCACTCATCCATAGATTTGCCATCCAAGAATAAGGTGAAGGCACATCGGGCCACCAGTAGAACATGAAGAGATCTTGTCTCTCTTCAGGGTTTTCGGCTCTAGCTTTTTCCCATTGTGGATCCCAAGGCATTCCTCTGATGTCCATGTCTATACCTAGTTCGTCTAGGTTGGAATCTAAAATGGTCAAAACCCTTTCCTGCATCACGTTTCCTTCTGTGTAAGTAGCTTCTATCGTTATTTCATCTAACTCGTCACTGTATTCGGAATCTTCAAGGAGTTCCTGAGCCTTTTCAAGGTCTTCTTCATACTGCATCAGATCTTCACCGTGTCCCCACATACCGTAGGGAATACTACCTCTAGCCTGTCTAGCTGCCCCATGGTATATCTCGTTCACTATATCTTCATATGGTAAAGCGTATGATATTGCTTCCCTGAATACTGGGTCGTCGAAAGGCCTTGCTTCATTGTTCATCAGACCGAACATATTCTGGAAAGATTCCGTCTCTATGATATCAATATTTTCGTGTTCTGCAGCAGCTTCTCTTTCCTCGTATGGAAGTCTTTCGACGTAGTGGAGATCTCCACCTTCGAGTTCCAGTCTAGCGGTAGAGGCTTCGGGTATGTTTCTTATAACAACACGGTCGAACTGATTATCATTCCATCCTTGCCAGTAATCATCATGTCTATCCAGTACTAGTCTTTCCTCTTCATCCCAAGTTTCAGGCATATATGGACCGGTTCCAGCGCTATTAGCCTCGTTGAACCATTCGTGGAGGTCGTCGATCTCTTCACCTTGCTCTTTGCTGAAAATAAATCCACCATAGGAACTAGCAGCTATTAAGTCCAACGGAGCTGGCTCTGATAGCTGGAATTCAACGGTATAGTCGTCTACAACTTCTATTTCTTCAACAGCGTTCCATATGAAAGCAGCTCCTCTGCCTCTGTCCATAGTTCTTTCTATGGAGTATTTGACATCTTCAGCTGTCATTTCTCCACCGGTGTGGAATTCTACTCCTTCTCTTAATTCGAAAGTCCAAGTTGTTCCATCTTCATCAACATTCCAGTCCTCTGCTAGGATTCCTTCTATTTCGTCTTCGTCTGGTTCATATCTTGTAAGTGTTTCGTATATATTGTGCATCGCTATGATCTCATTAGAAAAAGAATCGCTTGGATCCCAGAATATAATTATCTCGCTTCTCGTCGCTTGAAAACCAATCAACTCTTCGTCCTCTTCATCTTCGATACAACCACTAAATGCTAGACCACTAGTGATCAACAATACGGCCGCAATAAAAACGGCTAACTTACCTAGTTTTCTCATATTTGTTTTCCTCCATCTTTCATACCCGTGAGGATATATATATATTTTGTCTGGGCTAATAATCTCTTACAAAACATCCGATAAATCTATAAAAGTCAAATCAATGAGAGTTTTATCCTCATTATCATAGGGTTAAGAAAAATATGAAGAAAGATTAAAAAGTTAAGATCATAGAAGTCGACTTATTTAGTAGGTGTTTTTAAATGAAAGATGGAGAAATTTTGGAAGTAATAAAAAAGAGGAGAAGTATAAGGAAGTACGCTAACAAAAAAGTGAAAAAACAATCTGTCGTGAAATTGATAGAATCTGCTAGATGGAGCCCTAGCGGAGGAAACTTGCAGCCTTATATTATCAAAGTAGTTAGAGGTGAAAAAGCCGACAAAGTAACTACTTTTTCCCCAGGAATCTATGGGGGTCCCCCGTAATATTGATCTTTTGTATTGACGAGGAACAATTCAAAGAAAAAGGTAGTGATGAACCTATAAAATATATGGATATAGCTGTGGCGGCTCAAAACGTTTGTTTGGAAGCAACCAATGTTGATTTAGGAACTTGTTTTTGTAGATCTTTCAACAAAGAAGCAGTGAAAAAAATTTTAGATATCGAAGAAAGACTAGAGCCAGAACTCCTTTTAACAGTTGGTCATCCAGACGAAGTTCCCTCACCTCCAGAGAAAAAAACTTTTGAGGAAATATCAGAATGGGTTGATTGGGATGAATGAAGAAGACCACGAGTTTTATGAACTCATATGTTTCATGGCGACTTCCGCTCGAGGACTAATAGATGAACCAAAATATTATGGCATGGGGCGAATGATAGATTCTCTTCAGCGTCTTTTGGAAATTTTAGAAAAAAAAGACATAGATAGGTATCAGAAAATAAGAAAAAATATAGAGAGTAAGAATTTCTACGAGATGAATGAAGAAAGATTAAAGGAAGACCTTGATGAAATTATCAAAATGTTGCTAGATGGAGCAGATTGAAAAACTGCTATCAGAAATTGGATAGGAATTGATTCGTTAAGTACAATTATATTCCTGCGTTCCTCTACGAAGTTTAAAATTCCATATTCAATTATCTACTATTCTTTTCTCTTCACATACCCACCACACTAAGAAAACTGTAATGAATATGAGTATTGCACTCAAATAGAATAGATGTGAGCTTGACAGCACTTCTCGGACGAACTGACCGCAAAAAGAGGCCATCGCTGCGCCTATTAATCTTACAAAATTGGTCATGCCTAATGCGGCGCCTCTAGAATGGGGTAAAAGATCCATTATGTAAGTCATTATTGGAACAGTAGATAGCCCAATTCCAACTCCAAAGACCATAATAGATATCAGTAGAAAGTAAGGATCAGCTCCGATTTGAGTTCCGAACATAAGTGAGCCAAACCCAGCAATAGTGCTGCTAATCAACAATATCTTTAATGTCGGGACACGAACGGAAATTTTTCCTCCGACGAACACAGAGAAGGGATCTACCATCCCGTACAAGGTCAGAAAAATCCCAACATTGAACGGAGTGAAATGATAGGTCTGATCTAATATCAAAGAAGTGATAACTGATCATGGTACAGTATTCTATGCCAATAAAAGAGACAAAGATGGAGAAGCTGATCATGCATTTGAAAACTACTGCAAGGAAAAAGGTATCAAACATCTGCTCTGCATCACGAGGGCTCTGCCTGAGTGAAAGAAGTAATCTATGATTACTACGCAAATACAATCACCCACAAAGCAACGGCAAGATCGAAAAGTGGTTTCATACCTATGAAAAGCATCGTTATCGATTTGATTCAATAGATGATTTCATTGATTGGTATAATGAAATCAAACCTCATTTCAGTCTAGATCTTAAAACGCCTGAGAAGATATTCTGGAAAAGACTTCGTTCATATATTTTAGGTAACTTCTTTGAAATTTTTAAGGAATTACATTCCGTATATCGATGGAATTGTGAAACAATTCCAGTAGATGACCGAAGAAGGTGATAAAATATGAAACGAAATAATTCGAAGATAACACAAATTTTCTTTTCGACCGAAATCTACTTAAATATTTTCCTTTTTACCTCAATT
>JAFDTP010000082.1 GCA_019594195.1 Thermoplasmata archaeon | reverse complement strand
GAAGTTAGAGTTCTCCGCTGAGGCTTACGACGCCTATGGTAATCTTATCGCTGACAACGTTGAAGCTTTCGAATGGGAGAACGCTGCTAGAGGTGTCTTCTATCACGAAACTCCTGGTGAATACGAAGTGACCGCGACTTATGACGACATTACCTCAGAAACTACAACTGTTACAGTAGAGGAAGAAAAGACCGAATCCATGATAATCAATAAAGAACTCGAACGACCATCAAAAAGGAACAAAGATCTCTTAGAACGCGAAGGTGAAAAAAAGGACCTACCGGCATCATGTATCGATAGTTTTCTTTTTCCATCTTCCGGATAGGAAATAAAGGGATGATAAACCGGCACCTATTATATTGCTAGCGGCCATACCGTACCAAATGCCTACAACACCAATATCGAATCCTATATTCAATACAACTATTCCTAAATTGATCATTGGCAGTGCCAATAGAGCAGAAAGGAATAATCTTAGACCCCAAATCCTGAAAAGTGTCAGGAATAGAACCGGTATCGTATGGCCCGTACCTTTGAATGTAGAATCAAATATCCTATAGATGCCAAAAAACGGTATCGATATGGCAAAAATAGCTAGATATCTAGCACCTTCAGATATCACTTCAGAGTCATCGATGAAAAATGCTATGATGTTCTCTCTGAAAACTACAACTAAAAGACCAGCGGTGATCAATATCAAAAAAGAAACTAAGAGAGCGCGCTTTACTATGGTTTCGCCTCTCTCTGTCTGATCTGCACCGATATTTTGTCCAACCATGGTCATAGTAGCACCTGCGAATCCCCAGATGCCGATCGTCATGACGTGGATGATCCTTCTACCTATACCATAAGCGGCTACAGGTGCCTCTCCGAAAGTTGCTACTAGAGCAAATAAGAAAACAAATCCCACCGCACTTTCGGCCCTAGCTACAGTCGCAGGTGCTCCGATCTTGACTATCTTTTTTATCCATCTGAACTTCAGCTTCATACTCTGAAGGCTTATCTTAATACCTACCTTGCCATTGAATAATAGATATATACCTATCAATGCAGCGGTGGTCCTTGCTAACGCTGTCGCTATAGCAGCGCCGGTAACGCCCATCGCAGGGAAAAATCCCCATCCAAATATGAGAAACGGATCCAGTACAAGATTTACCAGGACCAGTGAGGCTCTTATGAACATCGGGGTGATCATATCACCTATACCTCTTAGCAAAAATCTGAATGCTATGTAAGCAAATACGAAAGGCATGCTCAGACTGACTATCTGAAGATATGGTACTGCATGTTCTAAAGTTGAATCAGGTGTACCCAATAATCTCAGTATTATAGGGGCTGCAAGGAAACCGATGGCTGCAGTGACTATACCGATTATCATCAAAAATCCAAAAACTTGTCCCGCAGCTTCTTGGGCTTTCTCACTTCCCCCTGCACCGGTGTGCTGAGAAACAAGTGAAACTCCTGCCGTTGACAAGCCCATGCCTAAAGACAAAAATGTGAAAAGTATAGGCCATGCCGCTGCTGGTGCACCGACTTCGGCCGCACCCAATTTTCCCAACCAATAAGTGTCAACCAGGTTGAATGCAGTGTGTAGAGCACTGGAAACCATAACGGGTATCGCAAGTACGAGTATAGTTTTGATTATCGGACCATCAAGGATATCATCCCTCCTATCTTCTGCGTCTTTGACGAATATGTCTTTGATCCGATAGTATTCCCGCCTCAACCCCGTCATAGAGAAGTCCATCAGATATCAACCGTTTTCATCGTGATGCAAATAACTCCTTTAAAAATCTTTTTAATCTTTCTAGAAAATGAATGTCGATATTAGTCCATTTTATCCACATTAATCAGAAGGGCTTTTGTCTGCTAAATATTCCTCTGGAAGGGTCCAAGCGATCACTGCGGAGATCACGAAAAAAGCCATAGCAAAAAGGATCGTGTAGTCGTAAATGCCTGTGAAGTCATATATATATCCTCCTAGAACGGTCCCCAAGAAAGGTCCTAAGCTCATCGCCCAGAGGGTAGCAAAACCCCATATGTGTCCCATATTCCTCTTTCCGAAGACTGCACCGACATATCCTGCTGCCCCTCCTGGCTCACTTGCCCAATAGATCGCGAAGGAAAGAGAAGCAGTTATACCCGCGACTATCGCTCTTGAAGTAGCGATCATCAAGATGCATGCGATGACTCCCACTACCGGAGCTATGATAAGGATAAGCTTCCTGCCTCTAGGTTCATCATCCAATTTTGAAACTATCTTGTCCTGTAATCTTCCCATCAAAGGCATGGTGACCAGTCCGAATAAACCGATCAATATGAAAAGATAAGTTGCACCTCGCGAGGATAACCCGCTACCTTCAACCCAATAATTTACAGCTTGAGACCAGATGGTGAATTCGGCCATCATAGCGGTTAAAAAAGCTAAAGTTATACCTACAGCCGACCATGTACGGAATGCCGTTAGAGTAGGCCAAAAATACTGTTTATCTTCACGATATCTATCTTTTGAAAGACTGAGATCATATCTTTCCGGTTCCCTTTTCGAGATGACAGCCGCGACTATCATCACTAAAAATACGACTACAGCTAGCACTCTCATCGCATACCGCCACCCCATCAAAAGTATAACCTCATTAGCCCCAAAAGACATCAATATTTGGGCGACCGGGGCTCCAAGAAAAGCGATGCCCCAGTATGTGGCGTACTTTGATCCGGGATACCATTTTCTCACAGAGGCTGTAGATGTCACCCAACACATGCCGGTTCCTATCCCTCCAAATATAGCATATGCAGCTAGATAATGGACGTATGAGTTTACAAAAGAAGAAAGTGCAAATCCGAGTGTCCCGAAGATCGCTCCTAAAGCATATGCATACTTCACGCCCCATCTATCAACTATCTCACCACTGAAGTATGCTGCGACCCCGTACACCAACATCATCAACCCATATCCCGTAGTGGTTTGTCCGTAGGTCCAGCCCATGTCTTCAGACATGGGACCCAACAGCACACTAAAACTACTTCTATAACCAAAAAGAGTGAAAACAGCTAGAAATGCGGCAGAGACGACTAGATATCCATATAGCTTCCTTTTTTTCATATATTTAACCCACTATCTGTGACTCATCCGTCGACAATAGGGAGAGCATAGTGATGTCTCAAATTCAAAGTTCCACCCGACTCATGGTTTTTAAAATTTTAGTCTGATCGGGAAAATGATAAGTTTTAAAAATAGACCAAGCTGAATTTTAAAATATAGAAGTTGTTCGCAAGATCATATCGACTGATATCTTGAGCATTCAACCGGAGAAGGTGTCTTGGATGTCACCCATGCTGGCACCACGCTCTTCCGGCAGTTTCTCACTCCTGGTGTATACAGCTCTTCTGGCTTCACTGATCCCTTCTCGGGTCTTCTCCTCTCTTTCCTTTTTAAACCATCGCCAGATCCTGGTCACATGGTCGATTCTGATATACACTTCTTTCAGATTCACTTTAGTCCAATCTATAAAACCGACTTCCTCCTCTTTTTCCATGTTTTTCCTGACATCTTTAGAATCTGTCGAGATCTGTTTCCAGTCTATCTCTTTAGCCGGTGCCTGGTACACTTTTTTCAAAACTATAGTGTTCTTGTCAAAATCATCTAGTTCTCCTAAAAAGGCCAATCCGTCATCCATCACCACCAACACATCTTCATCCTCTAGATGTTTCAATTTCTTCTCCAACAATTCATCTAACATATCCTCCACTCCCTATTATATAATGAATCACCACCAATATAATACTTTTGAATGACATAAGGAAGGGAACAATATCAGAGATTTTTTAATCGGAACCCTCAAGAAAAGTATATTAAAAACTGATCTAGGGTAGAAGAATAACCAGTTTCAAAGCTAACTCTATAGGTATTCTTTTTCGTAATAAATAGGTCTAGTACGATCGTGCTCTTCAACATCGGCATGTTCCGGGATCTTTTCTTTTTTTATCCAAGGCCATATCCTCGACACATGGTCGGTCCTGACGTAAACTTCTTCCAAATTTACCTTTGTCCAATTCACAAAACCCGCTCTTTGCTCCCCTTGATTTTCAGACCTTCGTTTTCTAGCACCAGGAGAAATATCTTTCCAATCGATGTCTTCAAACTGTGATTGAAGGACCTTTTTCAATATCAACGTATTTTTATCGTAATCTTCAAGTTTACCTAAAAATCCCAATCCGTCATCCATGACTACCAAGATGTCTTTGTTCTTCAATCTGCTCAGTTTTTTCTCCAATAATCCATCTAACATCCTTTCTCGCTATACCAAAGTTTTACCATATAATTAATAATTTGGGACAAAAACACTTTTCAAGCACTATGTCCTGCAATGATCCCAAGAGCTATGGCTTTTTCTACTGTTGTAGATATCCTTTCCGTGATATCGAGTGCGGCATCTTCTTGTTTCAGCTGCATCATCGCATCCACTAACTCCAGTTTTATCGAGTCCTTTTCGGATCTCTCTACTATCTCTCTAGCCTTCGATAAGTGATCTGCCGCTTTATCATCATTTCCTTCCTGTTGATACAGCATACACATCTCTTTATGTGCTAGTGCTTTGATATCCATATCATCTATCATATCTAGATATTCATAGGCTCTATGCTGATCTCCTTTTTTTAATGATCTCTCTACGAGTTCTTTGTAAACTAGGGCTTTCTCGAAGGAGTCCTGGATGTTTTCATTCAACTTCAAAGCATCATCGATGAAACCCTCCTGGATAAGGTCCGTAGCGATAACCCGGATCAATGGATATCTCAGATCGTCTTTCATGATCTCTCCTGCTATTTCGACCGCGTCTTCCGATCGACCCTCCTGAGATAAGGCTATACCAAACTCCATCATGTGGATATCAGTGCCTTCATTTTGCTTCAAATCATGGGCAAGTCTCATAGCCTCCTCGTATCTACCCAATCTTAAGAAAGTTTTAGCGGCTAAGCAGATGACCCATGCATTTTTTTCCCGGGCTTCGGGATCTCTCAAAAAATGTAGTACCTCGTTATTCAGTTCTTCAGCGCCTTCACCATCTATCCTAGCCTTCAACTCGGCCACCAAAGCGAGATAGACGATATCACCTCCGTTTTGCGCTAACCTTAGTGCTGCCGAACGTGCTCTTTCTAGAATGTTTCTCGCTTCATCTAGAAGGTCATGATCGATCTTGTCTTCTGCGATCGAGATGAAAACTTCAGCTTTCGTCTTTTCATCTTCAAGACCATCGGTCTCCATGAGTACTGACTCAGATATCGATCGAGATATATTATCAAATCCATGTCGGGAAAATGTGGTAGATAACTTGGAGAGTGTTTTAGCTTTTTCCGACTTTATCTCCACATCGTAAGCAGAATCCAATGCCTCGTCAGCAAAACATTTTCCTATATAAACCAGATCGTGCTCTAACAGAACGTCTATCAACTCATCGAGAACGAGAGCTCTACTGTTGTGAGATGAAAGTGATCTTACTGATGCGATGCTCTTCTCCAAAGAATTTGCAAAAAGACATCTATCATCTTCATGCTTTAACTCATCGATCACCCTATCCAAAGAGATAGACTCACAGTGATCCTCATCAAATATATCTCGCTCCCTCTTCATCTTCATCTTCAATCATATAATATGTGATAGGTAGTTAATGTCAGTTTCTCATAGGCGATGACTTAGAGATAGTTAATTTTATTAGTTGAGCCTCATTTCCATAATTATGTCAACTTACGAAGATCTGCTCGAAATCTCTGAACAGCTGAGAAATATACAGAGGGCTATCTATCTTCTAGCATGGGACGAACGTACCTACTTGCCTAAGGGAGGTCTCGAGGGACGTTCCGAGAGCAAGGCGGAACTCTCACAGATCTATCACGAAAGATTGACTTCCGAAAAAACCAAGAAGTGCATCGATGAATTGAACAAGGAATCAGCACAAGCCGAAATGGACGAAATACAGAAGGCCGCAGTAAGGGAGATGACAAGGGATTTTGAAAGAAAATACAAAGTCCCTGATGAACTCATAAAAGAGATGTCGAAAGTCTCGACTAAAGCTCAATCTGCATGGGAGAAAGCCAGAGAGAAGTCGGATTTTGGGCATTTCCTTCCACATCTAGAAAGACAGATCGAACTTAAGAAAGAAGTCGCAGAATATATAGGATACGAAAATGAACCCTACGATGCATTTGTGGACGAGTATGAACCAGGGTTTACCGCAGAAAAGATAGATAGCATATTTGAACCTATGAAAAAAGACCTGAGTTCCCTCGCCACGGAGATATTTTCAAAGGAATTAGATCCCGGTGAAGACGTATTCGAAGGTAAAAAATTTGATATAGAAAAACAGAAGAAATTCTGTAAAAGAGTAGCAGAGGAATTTGGCTACGATTACGAGCACGGCAGACTCGATGAAGCTACACACCCGTTCACTATGGGTATGGACGATGATGTAAGGATAACGAATAGATACAATGAAGAAAATCTGAATTCTCTTTTCAGTCTTATGCACGAGACCGGCCACGCATTGTACGAGCAGGGGATCCCCTCGGATTGGTACGGCCATCCACTTGGAAAAAGGATATCTATGGGATACCATGAATCACAATCCAGGATGTGGGAGAACTTCGTAGGGAGGAGTAAAGAGTTTTTAGATCACATATTCCCAAAATTGGTCGCCGAATTCCCAGGTTTAAAAGAAAATTCGAAAGAAGGCTTCTACAAACGGGTGAATAGAGTCAAACCTACATTCATCAGGGTCGAAGCCGACGAGGTCACATACAATCTTCATATAGCTCTGAGATTCGATATCGAGCTCGGCCTTTTCAGAGATGAGATAGACCCTGAAGAGACCAAGGTCGTATGGGAGAATAAGATGGACGAGTATCTGGATATCGTTCCAGATGATCCTTCGGATGGAGTCCTCCAAGATATACACTGGTCAGCGGGCCAATTCGGTTATTTCCCCACTTATGCTTTGGGCAATCTTTACGCGGCGCAGATCTTCGATACTGCGGAAGAAGAGATAAACGGTCTGAAAAACAATATAGCTAACGGAAACTTCGACGTATTGAGGAACTGGCTCAGAGAGAACATCCACCAACACGGTAGGAAATACAAGGCGGAGGAGATGACGAAAAGATTGACCGGTGAAGGTCTAGATCCGAATTACCACATCGACCATCTGAAAGAAAAATTCGGCCCGATATACGGGCTGTAAAACCTATTTTTCTATTTTGGCATCACTTTTCTTCTGCTGAGTTCATCGGCTCTTTTGTTCTCGTTTCTATCGATCCATTCGAATGAAACGTTCATATCTCCAGCTATCTTTGACGCTCTTTTCCAAAGGTCAAAAAGATTGTCACTATTCACGCTGGACTCGCCGATCATTTGAGCTATAACGAGTCGAGAAT
>JAFDTP010000036.1 GCA_019594195.1 Thermoplasmata archaeon | reverse complement strand
GATGATAATATGGATAAGACAAAGATAGGTGCTATAGTAGTTGCTATAGCTGTTATGATGTTGCTGACCTCCCTAGTGATGCCCTGGTGGACATACTCCGAAGAAAGTGAAGATGAAGATGCTACTCAAAGACAAAATCTAGAGATTCTCAGACCCCTCTCCCACCCGCATCGGGAATTCATGGAGAACCAAACTACGACTAATAGTATAACCTCAGTGATGGCGACAGTAGGTACTGGAGCATCTGTTTTATCTCTGCTCTTCATCGGGATGGCAGTAGGTTCAGACAGCAAGAAACACGCTAAGATAGGATCAGTACTGCTCGTGATCGGTCTGATCTTTGCGATAGTCGCCCCGCTCTTCTTTATGATCTCTTGGCCTGATGCGATCTTGGGAGATGTGTATGATGGTGATGAAGATAACATACCAGAAGACAGAGATGATACGCCTGCAGAGAGCTTTTTCGGGAGCGATGATGCTGAAAGTGGTGAATTGATCTTCCGCGAAGAAGTTGAAGCAAGCTGGCGCGGCGGTATAGGATGGTTCATGTCCTTGATATCGGGCGTCTTACTTATTATCGCTCTCGCATTCGTGGTGTTAGGATCTAAAAGTCCAGTAAAACAAGAGCCGGTAAGAGGACAGAGACCTGGGCAGCAGACCTATAGACAGGGAACCACTACTAGACGGGAAGAAGGATCCGCTCAGAAGAGTCAAGATCAGACGGAGGAACAGCGGACCTATGAAAAATCCTCTAATCAAGCTGGTGCTGCAGGTGTTTCTCAGCAACAGCGAGGACAAACAAAGGAAGAAACACAGCCACAGCAGGAGTCTCATCCTTGCCCTGACTGCGGTCAACCGATCAGGTACATACAAGAATACGATAGATGGTACTGCGACACCTGCCAAGAGTACAAGTAAAAACCGTTCTTAAACCCTTTCTATTTTTTTTAAAAGACCATCTCACCGTTCACGAAGGCATCAGTTCTTTCGTCCTCCGCCTCTTCGAAAACCTCTTCAGTCGTTCCTTTCTCGATTATCTGACCGTCGAATAAAAAAGCTGTAGTATGAGCTATCCTCTCGGCCTGGAAGAGATTGTGTGTTACAAAGACAACAGCGGTGTCTTTTTCATCAACGTACCACTCAACCGCATCCTCTAACACGCTTATGTTGTAGGGATCCAGGTGTGCGGTGAACTCGTCTAATAGAAGGACTTCCGGTTCGAAAACGGTCGCTCTGGCGAAAGCCATCCTCTGAAGTTCTCCGCTGGATAGCGTCCCAGCGTTCCTTTCCGCCATATCCATCAGGCTGACGTGCTCCAACGCATCTTCGACCCTCTCTTCGATATCATCTTCGTCTCTCAGATGAAGGGGATAAGCGACGTTCTCCCAGACGGTCTTGCTCAAGGGATACGGCTCCTGGGAGAGTAGCGCCATCTTTCTCCTTGCTCCGAGATCGGCTTCATCATCGAATCTCAACCTGTCGTCCATAAGCCTGACTTCACCCTTATCGGGACATATAAGACCGTTCATTATCTTTAGGAGTGTGGTCTTCCCTACACCGCTCGGTCCTATGATGGCTAAGAGCTCTCCTTTCTCTACCGAGATCGAAAGTTCGTCTAATATGGTATTTCCCTGAAAACTCTTGCAGACGTCCTCGCATCTCATGGCGATCTCATGACTCACGTCCTCACCCCCTTGTCCTGGTAACGCTTCAGTACGAAGAACACTATAAGTGCCACTGAAAGCAGGATACCTCCCAGTATCAGTGCATATTGGAAGTTACCTCGCCTCGTTTCCAGAACTATAGCGGTGGTCAGTACACGTGTGTGCCATCTTATGTTACCGCCGACCATTATCACCGCACCGACCTCGGCGATAGCCCTGCCGAAACCGACCATCACTGCCGAGATGACACCCACTCTGGCCTCGTTCAGAACGGTTTTAGCCGTCTGCCATCTATCCGCGCCCAGCGTCATCGCGGTCTCTTTCACGTCTTTTGCTACATCGGAGACCGAAGACATGGTCAGTCCTGTCACTATAGGGAATACCAGAACCATCTGTGCTAGTATCATGGCGGTCGGGGTGAAGAGCAGATTCAAGGAACCTAGAGGACCTTCCCGAGAAAGCATCAGATAGATTATCAGACCCGCCACAACAGGAGGAAAGCCGTAGAGAGTGTAAGTTATGGTCCTGATGATCTCCTTCCCTCTGAATTTATGAAGCCCCATTATCGTACCTAAAGGGACGGCCATCGCTGACGCTAAAAGCGTGGCTGAGATCGAAACGAATATCGAAAGTAGGGTTATATGTATTATCTCGGCGGTCATATATCTTCCTCAGATCAGATGGTCTTTTTTGCATTTGCGGTGAAGATCCTCTCTCCTTTCACGGTGTACTCGTCGATCACACCCTGTATCTCGTCCGAAACGATCCACTGGGCGAAGTCTTCGGCTGTTTCGGAATTTCTTGCACCGCTGACCGGTATCACGGAGTACTGGTTGAAAAGCGTCTCCTCGTCCCTGACGAGTATATCGAGCTCCACAAGATCTTCTTTGAGGGATATATAGGTAGACTCGTCGGCCAAGGTGTAAGCGTCACCGAACTCGTTCGCGGTCCTGAGCGTATCGCCCATACCCTGTCCTAGCGATCTGTACCGGTCGGAATCCTCGATCTCATCTTTTTCTATATCGGCACCTTCCCAGATATCTAGTTCCTTCATATGGGTGCCCGAATCGTCACCTCTAGAACAAAAAGTTGCCCCTTCTTCGTAAAGCAGCTCGAAGGCCGCCTCAGCATCGTCCATACCACGGATACCGGCAGGATCGTCGGAAGGACCGACGATAACGTATTCGTTGTACATCACCTCGTATCGAGCGTTGCCGTGGCCGCTATCGATGAACTCTTCCTCCTTTTCGGGTGAATGCACCAGTAAAACGTCTGCATCGCCTCTTTCTCCCAATGCGAGTGCCTGTCCCGTTCCTGTTGCCATCACTCTGACCCTCACGTCGTGCTCTTCTTCGAACATCGGTACGATCTCGTCTAAAAGTCCGGAATCATAGGTGCTCGTAGTAGTAGCTAAGATCAGCTCGTCTCCTGAGTAAACACTCCTCCAGGCGATGATGCATGTGATTATAAGGATCGCGACTATGATCACTACGGCGATCTTTTTTCCCCTGTTTTCACCGTCGAAAAACATTATGCTTTAGTAAGCATATCGAATATAAATATATTTTGATTTTGTCGGATCTAAACCAAAGGTACTATCTAGCCAGATCGACTCCAGCTTGTGACTCGAACCTCATAAAAGATATAAAGGAGTTATAATCTATACAGTATAACCGATAATGAATATGAGTGGGGAAACAGATTTTTATATAGTTCGGCATCATATAGTCAAGGCGCTGAAGATCTGACGAATTTACAAATCTAGAGGTATATCCCATGAAGGAGATAATCGCCATAGGTCTTAATCATATCACGGCCCCTATCGAGGTCAGGGAAGCCGTAGCGTTCTCGGACACTCAGAAAAGAGAGGTCATCGCGAACTTACTAGATGTCGAACATAGGGATGGTGCGGTCATATTGAACACCTGCAACAGATGTGAAGTTTATCTTTGTACCGAAGAGCCGGATGGAGAAAAAGAGCGCCTTAAAAACTTCTTAGAAGGTTTTTCCGACTTATCAGACCTCGAAGATCATCTGTATGTGCACGAGGGAAAGGACAGCGTCTTTCATCTCTTCAGAGTCGCCTCCGGCTTGGATTCTATGGTAAAAGGGGAACCTCAGATACTGGGTCAGGTGAAAGAAGCTTACGAGTTTTCGTGCGAGGAGGACTGCTGCGACACGCTCCTGCACGCCGTATTCAAAAGAGCGATCCGCGCCGGTAAAAGGGCTAGAGATGAAACGTCCATCTCTGAAAAGGCGGTGTCTATAGGTTCAGCCGCCTGCGAGCTGGCAGATGAGATGCTCGAGGATATAAACAGTGGGGATGTTCTTATCGTTGGTGCTGGAGACATGGGTAGAATGGTCTTGAAAAACCTCGTTGAACGGGGCGTGACGGACCCTGATATCACCAACAGGACCTTCGAGAGATCGTCCTCGCTGGCCGAAGAGTTCAAGGGTAGAGCCGTACCTCTTGAAGAGCTGCAAAGCACTATCGGCGAATACGACCTGGTGATAACCTCTACAGGTTCGTCGGAACCGGTCATCACAAAAGATATACACGGAGAAGGACTGAAGTCCAGGGACGACGATATCCTCTTCATCGATCTCGCCGTACCTAGAGATATAGAGCCCGGGCTAGAAGAGATAGACGGAGTTCATATCTACGATCTGGACGGATTGGACAGTATAGTGGAACAGAATTTGGCCGGCGGCCGATCTGAACTGGACAGGATAGAAGAGATGATCGAAGAGGAATACGAGAACCTGAACGATTGGCTGGGACACAGGGAGGCCGCACCGGTGATAGAGAAGCTCAACGAAAAAGCTGAGGATCTACGGGAAAAGGAGCTTGAAAAGGCGATGAACAAACTCTCCACTGCAGAGGACCGTGATGAGAAAGAAGAAGTTTTGGAAGATTTCAGTAGGGCGCTGATCAAAAAAATGCTGCACGATCCGATAGTCAACTTGAAACAGATGGATGACGAAGATAGATTAGAATTGGTATCGGATATTTTCGATCTAGGATGAAGGTTATAATAGGTGAAAAGATGGTCCGAAATACTCTAAACGTGAACCTGGACGTATCCGGCGAGCCATGCCTCGTTGTCGGAGGTGGTGGTGTGGCCGAAAGGAAAGCCAAACAGCTCCACGGATCCGGAGCGAACTTGATGGTCGTCAGCCCCGAGTTCACCGATCGATCGATAGAGTTTTTGGAAGCTGAAGGGATAGAGTATCTCGAAGAGGAGTTCACCGAAAGACACCTTGATGGGAAAACTTTGGCTGTGGCAGCTACATCCGATAGGGAAGTCAACAGAAGGGTTTCACAAGCCGCGCAAGAAAGGGGTGTATTGGTCAACGTTGTGGACGATAAAGATATCTCCACATTCACTCTGACTGCGGCCTTCGACCGAGGTGATCTCAAGGTGGCTGTCAGTACGGGTGGTGCGAGTCCCGCGCTTTCCGCATCTGTGAAACAAAGACTGCATGACGGATTCGGGCCAGCATACGAAAAGTACCTAGACATACTGAAAAGGCTCCGGCCCGAGATAATATCAAGGATGCCGGAGGAAGATAGACGAGAGTTGCTGATCAGGTTGGGCGACCAAAGGGTCGAAAAAGCGCTCTGGCAGGGTGATCTAAAAGAGGCATTGGATATCGCTGAAAAGACCGTTCCAAAAGAACTAAAAAAAATATTTATCGAAATACTGGAAGAAGTTGGAGTCGATTCAGATGGAAAAGTTAAGGATAGGTACTAGAGCTAGTGACCTGGCCGTTCATCAGGCCGAGAGGGTCAAAAAGATACTTTCTCGATCCGGTAAAGAACTCGATGTAGAGATAGAGAAGATAAAGACCAAGGGCGACAGGATACTGGATAAACCTCTCTCTGAGATAGGCGGCAAAGGCGTCTTTTTGAAAGAGATCGAAAAGTATCTTTTGGAAGGAGAGATCGATCTAGCTGTGCACAGCCTGAAGGACGTTCCCACTTCTTTACCCGAAGGTCTTGAGATCGGAGCATATCTGGATCGAGAAGATCCGAGGGACTGCTTCGTTTCTCTAGAATACGATGATCTCGACCAGCTCCCTTCTGATGGCATAGTAGGTACTGGCAGTTTGAGACGGCAGACCCAATTGCTCAGACGGAGGCTCGATCTGGAGATCGAACCTATCCGCGGCAACGTCAACACTCGCCTCGAGAAATTAGAGACTGAAGATTATGACGCTCTCATCCTGGCCGTGTCCGGTTTGAAGAGACTCGGTTTCGAGGATATGATAACTTCTTATCTTCCGCCTGACAGGTTCTTACCGGCGCCTGGACAGGGCGTTCTAGCGGTCGAGATAAGAGAAAAAGATGATAGGTCGCAAAGACTCCTGAAAGAGGTTGAGAAAGAGGAACTCAGAGGAAAGATGATAGCCGAGAGGGGCATGTTGAAACACCTCGGCGGAGACTGTCACGTACCTGTTGGATGTCATTCCGAAGTGCTCGACGATCGTTTGACCCTCACCGCCCTTGTAGGATCGAAAGATGGACGGGAACACGTTGAAGTGAGGGCTGAAGCTCCTTTTGAGAAAGCAGATGAACTCGGAGTGGAGGTCGCCGACAGGCTGTTGAGAGCGGGTGCGGATCGCTTTCTGGATCTGGAGGATAGATAACATGGGTAAAGTGTATCTCGTCGGTGCCGGACCCGGAGACCCGGGATTATTGACCACCAAAGGAAAAAGAACGCTGGAAACAGCGGACGTAGTTGTCTATGATAGGCTCATCGAAAATTCACTCTTGAATCACATCTCTGAAGATTGTGAGACCATCTACGCTGGTAAAAAGGCGGGAAAACATCGGCTCAAACAGGATGAGATAAACCGTATCCTCTTCGACAGGTCTCGTGAGAAGGAGAAAGTCGTGCGCTTGAAAGGCGGCGATCCGTTCTTGTTCGGGCGTGGAGGTGAAGAGGCCGAGTATTTGGATGAAAAAGGAGTCAGTTTTGAAGTTGTTCCCGGGATAACCTCGGCATTGGCCGTTCCCGCCTATGCGGGTATCCCTGCGACTTCACGGAACTTATCTTCTTCAGTGGCGATCATCACCGGCCACGAAGACCCGGATAAAGAAGAGAGCAGCCACGAATGGAGAGCACTCGCCGAAGGACCCGAGACATTGATATTTTTGATGGGTGTCAAGAACCTCTCCCGTATCCAACAAAAGCTATTGGAGGGTGGGAGGAGCGAAGAGACCCCTGCAGCGATAATAGAAAGAGGTACGATGCCGGAACAGACGGTCATCCTTTCTACTTTGGGAGAGATCGCCCGGGAAGCTGATGGAAAGATATCTCCACCGGCGGTCATAATCGTTGGTGAGGTCGCCGGGAAAAGATCGGATTGGCGTTCGGAGTCACCGCTCGCCGGTTTAAGGGTATTGAATACAAGGCCTAAAGAGCAGGCTAGAGGTTTTACCGAGATGTTGGAGGACGAAGGCGCTGTGGTCAGAGAGGTGCCCGCGATAAAGATAGCGCCTCCTGACGATCTCTCCGGACTCGACCGCGCTTTAGAGGACCTCGGATCGTATGATTGGATAGTCTTCACCAGTACCAACGGTGTGAGATATTTCTTCGAGAGGATGTCTGAAAGGAACGTTGATATCAGGTCTCTGTATGGAGTGAAGTTGGCGGCTATAGGTGAAAAGACAGCGTCAGAACTCGAGAGTAAAGGTCTTTCCGTAGAGATCGTTCCGGAAGAGTTCAGAGCTGAAGGATTATTGTCCAGTTTGAAGGAAGAGATCGATGGAAGGAAAAGGATATTGCTGCCCAGGACCCTTGAAGCTAGAGATATCCTTCATGATGGGTTGAAAGAAGCTGGAAACGACGTCGATGAAGTCGAGACCTATAGAACACTGGGAGGTTCGATCCCCGAGGATGTCGAACGCGATATCGAAGACGGGATGTACAACATGATAACTTTCACTAGTTCTTCCACCGTCGAGAATTTCATCGATATGATAGATGATAAAAAGTACTTTGAAGATATGACTGTGGCGGCGATAGGTCCCGTGACCGCAGAAACCGCCCGGAACCACGATATCGAGGTGGATATCGTCGCCTCCGAATACGATATAGAAGGACTTTCCGATGCTATAATAAGATGCCATAAAGGAGGTAGAGAAGGATGTTGAACTTATCTAAACTTCTGATAGATTCGAGTCATTACGGTGACAAGTTACGCTACAGTAAACACAGCAAAGGCTCAAAAAAGGGTACGAGAGATGATATGGGCCCGATAGTGGTCTGGAATTGTACTAGGGCCTGTAACTTATCCTGCAAGCACTGCTACGCGAGCGCAGACGGCTCTAAAGCCCAGGATGAACTCTCCACCGAAGAAGCAAAGGAGTTCATCGATGATCTCGCCGATCACAACGTCCCTGTGCTCCTGTTCTCTGGCGGAGAACCTTTGATGAGAGATGATCTCGACGAACTGATAGGATACGCCACCGATAAAGGATTGAGGGTAACTATCTCTACAAACGGTACTTTGATCACGGAAGAGAGAGCTGAGACGTTCGAAGACCTAGGTGTCAGTTATGTAGGGATAAGTTTGGACGGTCTGGAGGAGACCCATGACCGCTTCAGAGGCAGCGAAGACGCTTTCAAAAGAGCACTGAGAGGTATACGCAACTGTCAAGATGCTGGACAAAAAGTGGGTCTCCGATTCACGATGACCGACTATAACAGGGATGAGATACCTCAGATATTCGACCTCGTGATCCAAGAAGATATCTCTCGACTCTGCTTTTACCATCTGGTACACAAGGGTAGAGGAAAGGAATTGAACGATGCAGCTCTCACCGACCGTGAGAAAAGGAAGATCATGAAGAGCATATTCGATAGAACGGAAGAGATACTGAAGGAGCATGAAGACAAGGAGATCCTCACCGTCGGAAATCACGTGGACGGTATCTTCCTCTACCTCGATATGATAGAGGAGGACGATGAGAGAGCCGAGAGGGTCCTTCGATACCTCGAGAACAACGGTGGCAACAGATCTGGTATAGCCATAGCGTGTGTGGATTGGTCGGGCGATGTACATCCTGATCAGTTCACCATGGGGCATACTGTAGGAGATGTGAGGGAAAGGAGTTTCGGCGATATATGGGACGACGATGAGACTTTGCTCGGGAAGTTAAGAGATAGGGAGTCACGGGTCAAAGGTAGATGCCATGGCTGTGACTGGTTCGACGTATGTAATGGAAATTTCAGGGCTCGGGCGGAGGCTTCTTACGATGACCTCTGGGCCGAGGATCCGGGATGTTATCTAACACTTGAAGAGTTGGATAGATATGGTCGAGGTGGATGAGATGTTCAAAAGACCGCGAAGGCTGAGATATGATGAGAATTTGAGAGATATGGTACAAGAAAATTCGGTCGGTATCGACGATCTCATATATCCGATTTTCGTCAAACAGGGTTCTAACATCAAGGAAGAGATCCCGTCGCTGCCGAGAAACTACCATCTATCCCCTGACGAAAGGCTTTTGGAAGAAGTGGAGAGGGTGGTGGAGAGCGGACTGAAGAGCGTACTATTATTCGGTATACCGGAGGACCGCGATGAAACAGGAAGCATGTCCAGAGATGATCAGGGGCCAGTACAGAAGGCGCTCCGTCTCTTGGATGAGGAGTTCCCCGACCTTCATCTTATAACGGACGTTTGCCTGTGCGCCTATACCTCTCACGGTCACTGCGGCATAATAGAAGACGGGAAGATCAAGAACGACGAGACCCTACCTTACCTCGCTGACATGGCACTTTCACACGTGGAGAACGGAGCGGATATGGTAGCTCCTTCGGACATGATGGACGGACGTGTGAAGGCCATAAGAGAAAGACTGGACGGGGAAGATCATAAGGATATACCTATAATGTCCTATTCAGCAAAATACGCATCCTCTTTCTACGGTCCCTTCAGAGACGCTTGCGAATCTAGCCCTGATTTTGGTGATAGAAGATCTCATCAGATGAATCATACCAACGCCCGCGAGGCCATCAGGGAAGCTGTTCTAGATATCGAAGAGGGAGCTGATATAATAATGGTCAAGCCCGCTCTGTCTTACCTTGATATCATCTATAGACTGCGGGAAGAGGTCGATGTTCCTATCGCGGCTTACAGCGTCAGCGGAGAATATTCGCTCATCAAGAACGGCGGTGAAGCCGGTCTGATCGATAGTGAAGGACTGTTTCTTGAAGTGATGGATTCCATCAAGAGGGCGGGAGCCGACCTTATAATAACCTATCATGCTTTGGATTTAGCCGAGGAGCTGTGAAAAGATGAAGATGGTATCCTGGAACCTGACGAGGAGCTGCAACCTTCACTGTGACCACTGTTACAGGGACGCGGGACCAGACGCTGGAGACGTCGATAGTGAACTTTCGACTGAAGAAGGATTTGAACTTCTGAACGAGCTCAAAGAAGAGGGCTTCATGCTGGTCATAATGAGCGGCGGAGAACCTTTGATGAGAGACGATCTTGAAGAACTGGTGCAACACGCTTCCGATATCGGACTTCGACCTGTGCTGGGTACCAACGCGGTCGATGTGAACAGAGAGAGGCTTGAAAGCCTGAAAGAAGCGGGGTTGAAAGGTGCCGCGGTGAGCTTGGACAGCGTGGATCCCGAGGTGCATGATGAATTCAGAGGTTTCGAAGGAGCCTGGGAGAAGACCGTCTCCTCGATAGAAAAGATGGTAGATGTCGGTATCCCGGTTCAGATAAACACGACGATCTCAGAAATGAACTATGACGAGTTGGACGAGATAGTCGAGTTCGCGGAAGGACTAGGTGCACGTGCAGTACATCCCTTCTTTTTGGTACCGACCGGGAGGGGAAAGGAGATAGAGAGTTCTTCTTTGAGAGCGGAAAGATACCAGGAGATGATAGAGAAGGTCCTCGACATGATGGACGATACCGATCTGGAACTCAAACCCACCTGCGCCCCTCAATTCATGGTACAGGCCGAAAAGATGGACAAGCCGATGCGTTACAGCCGTGGATGTTTGGCTGGTGTATCGTACTGCTGTGTTCTTCCTGAAGGCGAAGTTCACGTCTGTCCATATCTTCCGGTCGAAGCCGGGGATCTGAGGGAAGAGAGTTTCCGCGAGATCTGGAACGAGAGCGGAGTGTTCGAGAAGTTGAGAGACTTCGAAGATTACGAAGGGGGATGCGGCGACTGTCCGAATATAGATATCTGTGGCGGATGTCGTGCCAGAGCTTACTATTATTCCGACGGCGATTATCTTGCTGCTGATCCATGGTGTAAGGTGAGATGATGGATGAAAAGGAACTTTCTGAAAAGGATAAGGAACTTTTGACGAAGGCGCAGGAAGGACTTCCTCTTTCAGAGACACCTTTCGAGGATCTGGGAGAAGAGTTGGACATGGGGGGAGACGAAGTGATCGAAAGGATGAAGAAGTTGAAGGAAGGAAATTTAATCCGAAGGATAGGAGGCGTATTCGATTCTAAAGAGATGGGTTGGGAGAGTACGTTGTTGGCGGGTAAGATACGCGAAGACGATCTATATGAGGTCGCTGAGAGGATAAACGAACATCCGGGCGTCACTCACAATTACAGAAGGGATCACGAATACAACATGTGGTTCACTCTCAGCGTGGGGCCTGATAAAGATCTTCAGGAAGAGATAGATCAGTTGGAGGAAAAGACCGGTTTTGAATTTTTACAGCTTCCCAAGAAAAAGAAGTACAAACTCGGTGTGAAGCTGGATCTTTCTTCGGAGGATAACAGATGAGATTGGATGATGATGACAAAAAGTTGATCAGTATATTGCAGGAAGATATACCACTGGAGAGGAGACCTTTTAGTAAAGTCGCCGAAAGAGTCGATCTGAGCGAAGAGGAGGTCGTCGAAAGGATCAGAAAGATGTCTGAAGACGGCGTTATGAAAAGATTGGCTCCTCTTTTATATCATAGGAAAGCCGGGTTCGAAGCGAACGGGATGGTCGTTTGGCAGGTACCAGAAGATAGGGAGGACGAGGCCGGTCTTAGACTGTCTGGATTCGATGAGGTAAGTCACTGCTATCTGAGAGAGACCGGTCCGGATTGGAAGTACAACCTTTACAGCATGGTCCATGCAGAGAGCGAAGATGAGTTAGAAGAGAGCGTGGAAAAGATGGCTGAAGAGATAGAGCCCGAGGATCATGATATATTGAGGAGTACTGAGGAGTTGAAAAAGACGAGCCTAAAATATTTTAATTCATATTAGGATGTGGTAAACATGTTCGAAAGATCGGATGAAGAGTATGAAAGAGCCTGCAGGTACATACCCGGCGGTGTCAACAGTCCGGCACGTTCCTTTCCTTCGGTGGAACAGGATCCTCTTTTCATAGAAAGAGGTGAGGGCAGTAAAGTGATAGATGTCGATGGGAACGAGTATATCGATTTCATCAATTCATGGGGACCGATGTTGTTCGGCCACTGTCATGAAGATGTCAAGGAGAGTGTTTCTGAAGTCCTGGAAAAAGGTACGAGTTTCGGAGCACCCACCACCGTCGAGACCGAGATGGCGAAAGATGTCGTGGATATGGTGCCTTCCATAGATAGAGTCAGGATGGTGAACTCTGGAACGGAAGCGGCTATGACAGCGATAAGATTGGCCAGAGGTTTTACTGGCAGAGATAAAATAGTGAAGTTCACCGGACACTATCATGGACACGGTGACAGCTTTTTGATAAAAGCAGGTTCGGGGCAGGCGACCTTTGGTCTGCCTGACAGTCCCGGTGTTCCTGAGGAATTAGCCAGGCTGACTGTCAGCGTTCCCTACAATGATAAAGAAAGTGTAGAGGAGATCTTCCGTGAAGAGGGAGATGATATCGCCGCCGTAGTCCTAGAGCCCGTAGCCGCTAACATGGGGGTCGTACCTCCCAAAGATGGATTCTTGAACTTTCTGAGAGATGTCACCGAAGAATATGGAAGTCTGTTGATGTTCGACGAAGTAATCACGGGCTTCAGACTAGGGCCCGGAGGCGCGCAACAATATTACGGTGTAGAACCCGACCTTACCTGTTTAGGCAAGATCATCGGAGGGGGCCTACCTGTTGGAGCCTTCGGAGGGAAAGATGAAGTGATGGAAGAGATAGCTCCATGCGGTGATGTGTATCAGGCCGGAACGCTTTCGGGTAATCCGCTGGCCATGGCGGCTGGTTTGAAGATGATGGAACTGATAAGGGAGAACGACGTTTATCGAGAGTTGGAGGAGAAGAGCTCTCGACTAGCGGAAGGCCTTGAAGAGGTTATGGAGGAAGTCGACATATCGGTAACGTTGAACAGAGTCGGTTCTATGATGAGTACTTTCTTCACCGATCATGAAGTCATGGATTACGAGAGCGCACGATCTTCCGACACAGACCTGTACGGTGAGTACTTCCAGGAGATGCTGAAAAAAGGTATCTATATTTCTCCTTCTCAGTTCGAAGCGATGTTTTTATCTACAGCACACAGTGAAGAAGATATAGAAGAAACTATCAAGACCGCTCGAGAGGTCCTCAGGAAATTGGACAGCTAGAACCCGATAATCTACATCCTCTTGTATACCAGAGCGCCTAGAGAGGCTATGAACAAAGCTGTGAATATCATCGTAATCCCGATGTTTTCGAAATCTGTGCCGATAAGGTAGCCGTGGACCAGTGCGAAGAACAGAACGATGTACATCAACGCGTGGATGCTTCTCCAGTATTTCGGTATCTTTGCTCTAACGAATACCGCGACGAGCGCTACGTATAAGATCATCAATGCCTGACGTCCTCCGAGGAGCATAAAATCGTATAGTGAAGATACGTCCGGAACGAAGACCATGATGTCGCTTTGTTCTATAGCGAATATCACCGGATGCAGTGTACCTGTAGCCAAACCGATCGCGCCGAAAAGATGATGGATATCTTGGAATGAGCGCCCCAATTCTTGATATATCTCTATCTTGAAAGGCGTTGATAATACAGCTATAGATAGCATGTAAAGCCCTGTCAGCGCGAAAAATCTTATGGTGAAATCATACATGTCCGTCCAACCAATAGATAGGAAAAGAGCTACGATCACTATGTATAGCCCGATCATGCCTCCAAGGATGTAGTACCCTTTTTTCGTTATTTTTTCTCCCATGACACCTATAAATGTTCATTTTATGATATAAATCTTATCGTGAATAGATATGTAAACTATATAGAGCGCCCTAATTTTTATATATTATAAACCAGTTATCATATTTAGGGTGAGAATAGATGCAAAATAAACGCAGTATTTTGATCTATAGTCTGGTGCTGCTGATGGTACTGACTATGGGTTTGGGCAATGCAGCTGCGATGGAGGCGAGTACCGGTGAAAGATCTCTGCTCTCTATCGGAAACGAGAGCGATACGTTCGTGATAGAAACACTAGAAGAGGTAATCAATGATATCTGGGAGACGTTTTTAGATTTCATCCCGGGACTGGTGTTCTTCATAGTGGTCGTCTTGGTTGGCTATATAATCTCCAAGATAGCAGGTGGTATCGTAGTTAGAGTCCTGAAAAAGCTAGGTGTTGAGAAGGCGATGCAGAAGGTGGGAGTCAGCAAACAGGTGAAAAAACTAGGTATGGATTCAGTTTCCAGATTGATAGGTATACTGTTCTTCTGGTTCATCTTCGTGATATTCCTGCAGATCGCTTTAGATTACGCAGGCATACAGACATTGACACAGATACTGACACCGATAGTCCTATTCATACCGCGTTTGATAGTGGCGGTGATAGTGATCGTTGTCGGCCTATATGTGGCTGAGATGGTGGTCAAGTTCCTGAAGGGATTTATCAGGAAGAGCCCCATGTCGAAAGATCTGATGAAAGCGGACAAGATGAGCGATAAAACCGGTTTTTCGCTGATGGACATAATATACGTATTCGTCAAAGTGTTCGTACTGCTGTTCTTCATAAACATAGCTTTGGACATAATAGCCATACCGATACTCGCGGACTTCATAAATCCAGTACTTCTTGTCATACCTCTGTTGATAGCAGCCCTGGCCGTTATAGTGATAGGACTGGTTGTCACTGACTACGTGGTAGACTTCGTCATAAAGATGCTGAAGGAGTTCGAAGTCGAGAGACTGACAAAGCCTGTCGAGTCGATGGTAGACCGTGAGGGCTTCACTCTGAAATTGATATCATACGTGTTGAAGGTCTTCGTGATGCTGATATTTATCCAGATCGCGGTCGGTATATTGAACAGGGAAGGGATGTTCAATCAACTCGCGGAATTGGTCAACACCGTGATACTATGGATACCTAACCTGATAGTAGGCCTATTCATAGGTCTGATAGGCTTCTGGATCGCGACCTGGTTACACGATAAAGTGATCGAACACGGTAAGGACTTGGACCTACCTTTCGTCAGCTTCCTGGCGAAAGGAGTGCAGATATTGGTCATATACATCGCTGTGGTGATGGCCCTTGCTCAGATAGGTATAGAAGTTCCGATATTGTATCTCGTATTCGGAATAGCGGTCGGTGCAGTGTTCTTAGGACTAGGCGTAGGATTCGCCTACGGTTCTAGAGATGTATTCTTGAACCTTGTCGGTTCTATACAGTCAGGACAGACGTTGGAAGAAGGTGACCGGATAAAGGTCGAGGATTATGAAGGCGAAGTCCTATCGGTTGGACGCTATGCAGTGGAACTAAAGACGGAAACGGGCAAAAAGGTACACATCCCGCACTCCAAGTTGGCGGGTGCTGTGATCGAAGAGAGCGAATAAACCAACCCCTTTTTTTATTTATCCTAAAATTTTTTATTATTTTTCATCTAGGAGTTCGTTCTCAAGCTCTTCCAGTTCCTCCGAAAGATCGTCGGGCAGCTCTTCTTCTTTTTTGACTTGTTCTTTAGCGGCCTTGAGTATCTTTTTGGCGGTCTGTAAACCGATATGGCGTACACCGGAAAGGCCGCTTATACCCTCTCTGACGATATCTCTAGGAGTTTTGAGCCCGTTCTCGTATAGTTTTTCGGCTCTCGTCTTCCCGACACCCTGGATAGCGGTCAGATCCATTATCGCCTTCTCTTTATCGGCCTCATCTTCGAAAGATCCACCGCAGTCCGGACAGACCTTGATATCTTCTCCTACGGCCGTGCCGCAGTTATCACATTCCTTGACTATCGTGATCTCTTCTTCCTCACCATCCTGAACGACTTCCATGAGATTCTTGACCATATCTTGGATCTCTGGATCGCTGATTGAAGAACCGTCGGGCATGGTCTTTTCTTGCTGCTTCTTCTCGTGTTTTTCTGTTATCTTCTCGAGCTCTTCGAGGGTTTTCCTCAGATCTTCTGTATCGTCGGTGCTTTTGAATTTTTTAGGTACCAAATTTTTTACCGTTTCTGGTATTTTTAAGCTGATATCTATTTTTTTACCATAATCCGATACCTGTATGTGTTCTATGAAAGACTCGAAAAGTATCAAAAATACCGCGTAGGTCAAGATGTTTGAGTATTCGAGTGGTATCAGGCTGATATAGATACCGAGTGAGGTGAGAGGTATAATATAGAACGGGAGGAGCAGGTGCGTTTTCGATCGTTTGAATTCCATACCTTCGTCGTTTTTGACGTAAACTTTCCTTCTCATCACGACGAAGAGGCCCAGGAAAACTAGCACAGTGGCGAAGAAACTGACCAGTGCTTCTCCGACCCAGAAACCGACGGGTGTCAAGTAGAACATGAAGGTGGATGGTGATAATACTGATAAGAACGAGACCGAGATAGCGAACTCCGCGAAGACGAATATCGATAGGAAGGTCACGGTAGAATATATCAACCAGTGTTTCCAGTTCTGTTTTGCCTGTGCGAGTTCGTCACGCGCCATCGATCTCGCCTCCCGTCGATTTTATGCTCTTGTAGACAATGGCGCCGGTGACCAATATTATCACCGGCAAGAGATAGTTCGTCATGGGTATCCCGGTGGTCACTCCGTGGAAGTTGATCGTCGATTCTGAGGTGCCTCCTGCGTGATCCATCGCTCTTATGGTGATGCGGTCGTAGTTGATACCGCTGAACTGGAATTCCAAAGTAAGGTTGCATCTTTGGTCGACCGTCTCTCTCTTATCTGAGCTGTGACTCTCGAAGTCGACAAGTCCGTCACCTTTCAGGACCTGTATGCTCCGGTCCAGATCCTCGGTCTGATTGAAGAGGTAGTGTCTGACCAGATCGTCTCCGCGGTAGAATTCCACACTGACTTCGCTCACGTGCCTCCAGCTGTTCAGATCGAAGATAACGAAGCTCAGATAGTGAGTGCCGAAGTTGTGTTCGAGTTGGACCTCGGTGATGCGTGGCCTTACAGGTTGAACGCCGACGCCAGTGTCGTCCTGGGCGGAGACGGTAGTAGATGAGAAGGGGGTTATGATAAGTAATACTATCGAAAACACAGCGAGGAAAGACAATATCCTGCCATAGTTAGAACTATATCTACATTTCATGATGCCACCCCCTTGCAGGTAGAGGGGATGACTGGAAGTTCTCTAAATCTACGGGTCCACTTCCTCATCTAGCGATTCTCCTAGGTTAGAACGATGTTGAGTTGATACGAACGATCCTATTTTTGTATTGATACGATTTGAGTTTTAACGGATTCATTCATCATCCTCTTTTTTCTTGCTTAGTAATACCCTG
>JAFDTP010000015.1 GCA_019594195.1 Thermoplasmata archaeon | reverse complement strand
GGTATGATCGGCGTCAGTTTCCCTCCAATTTCGAATTCTATGAATGAGAAATAAAAGGATGGAATCCTTGAAATTATTACGAACGACGTCAGTTTTGGATCTTTTTCGCGATCAAATAAACCCCATCTCAAGCGCTTCCAAACACGGAGAGTTAAAGATGTTCCTCCGAAAATTATTTCAATTCCAATTAAATGAAGAACCATGGATTTGAGGGAAGGATTAGGCTTATATGAGATACTAGCTATAGCATTTGTGACTATCGGTGTTATCTTGTTACTTGTTTCAGGGTCAATTAATTACACTGCTTTTACAAATCATGTTGGGGCTGAAAGGTTGGCCGAATTGAACAAACTAGCCAATAAGATATCGCGATCAGCAAGTTTTGTTCTCGGTATTGGTTTGTTCATGGTATTTAGGAGGATATATCAAAAATTAGATTTGAGATATACTTTCAAGTGGGTCAATTATACTTACTTGATATTTGTCCTCCTTTCTCTGTATTCTTTGTATTTCACCTTATTCCCTGACAGAACAGAAAGTCCCATATTCATTGAAGAGTGGAGTTACCTCTCTATTTTTATTCTCTCTAGCATAAGAAGGATATTACTTGCGATAATCTTCATATTCGTATTCATCGCGATAGTGAAAAGAGAGTACAGACAAGAATCCGATTCGACTCCAAAACCACAAACTGAAGAACCGTCTGAATTAGACCTCCAAAGGGTTGGATCATCCTCTGAATGAGACCGATATCTAGAGTTTTTACCAAGACTGATCTCCGATACAGAGAAAACGGGCACAGATAATGGCAATAGTTCTGGTAACACTATCATATAGACTTTCAGATGATTAGAAATACTGCTTCGAATTGAGCAAAAACTTATATGGAGTCTCAAGTCTTATCGAAAAAAGGAAAGAGGCTTTCAAGGATGTGTATGTACTGTGCGTTAAAAAACTTCACACTTACGGCAGTGGTCTATTTTATCAAAGTCAAAGGAAAGACAGTGCGAAAATTTTTTTCTCAAAGATCGAATCTATCTAATAAAGAAAAGCAACCTGAGAGTTGACCTTCTAGAAGAAATTTTGAGAATTAAATTCAAGATATTTTTTGAAAATTTTCCAATACTCAACTTTCCATCGCCCCTTCAGCCCCATCAACCTACTACCAACCCTGTTCCTTAAGATCACCTTCTATCCATAGATCTGTCAAATGCGTGGCGGATGATTCCTCATAACTTATATCTAACACAGGATCGAAGTCGGAACTTGAATTATAAAAAGTCAGAAACTCACCGTTAAATTTTCTCGAACGATTATGTCCCCATCCGGTTTTCAACACCTCAATTTTTAAAAAAATTTAAATATTATACTAAAGTAGAACTTGAATTGAGTGATATCAAATGAGAGCCATAGAAAGGTTGACTACAGCTTGGGACTTGATGAATGATAGTTGGAGTGTCATCAGGTCAGAAAAGAAGATGATGATTTTTCCTCTCTTGATGCTCCTATGTTTTGCCATCGTTTTGGTGAGTTTTGTTGCTCCTATGTACCTGTATTTTCTACCTGGAAAAAGTACTTACGTTATGTTGGGATTTTTCTTTATCGTTTATTTGGTCATCTACTTTGTAGGAACACTTTTCCATTCAGCTATGATCTCTTTCTCTGCAACAAAGTTTAGGGGAGATAAACCTAACTTAAAATCTAGTTTGATTCAAGCTATGAAGCATTGGCCTAAATTGTTGATATGGTCATTCATCTCTGCTGTTGTAGCTATCATCTTTCAAGCTATCAACATCTTGGCTAGAAAAAAGGGAGGAAGAGGCATAGCAAGATTGGTATCCAAGATAGGTGGTATAGTATGGAGTTACGCGACGTTTTTTGTCTTACCGCTGATACTTTTTGAAGGTAAAGGTCCGTTCGCCTCGATAAAAGGGAGCGCATCCCTTTTCAAAGACACCTGGGGTGAATCTGTTGCAGGGAACATCGGTATTAATATCATATTGAAACTCTTGTTCTTGATAGGAGCATTAATATTCGGATTTCTCTATATTTTGGAGGTGCCTCTTGAAGTACTTATCATCCCTGGAATAATTTATGCCCTTCTTGTATTTGCCTTTTACATATCTATGAAGGCCGTATTTGTAACAGCACTTTACCGGTACGCAAAAAATGATGATCTCCCAAATATCTTCAGTTCCGGAACAATCCCTTGAACTTTACAAGATACAAAACCTTGTTTTCTTTTTTTATTAATCGCTCTAATTCTCGAAAAGTTCTTTTTTTCACCGCTCTCATATCCTTCTTTACTCGATTTCTTTCTTAGTTTGGAAATCCGTATGATCTCCGAAACATGAAAAGGTCCTGGACCTGAGTAGAGATAAACGTCTCTAAGGTCAGTTCATCAGATTCAAAATGATCTACCGAATCTGTCTGGTGAGTCATCTGTATCTCTTTGGAGAGAAATTGCTCCTCTACCTAGATTGATCAATAATATTACGATCAATACAGTAGCAACCAAGAGAAGGCAAAACGCATCCATCTCATCTCCAGGAGTCAACCCTCTAAAAAATAATAACCATAAAACTCCGATTAAAACAACACCAGATATGATCAGGATCGATCGGATATGTTTATTAGCTCCTCCCATCTTCTCATAACGTTCATCCAGTTAGAATATTTAAAATTTCGCTTGAGTCCCATGAAGACAGCAAAATTCTCGTACAAAAAACTGCTGAACTGAGAGATCTGGAACCATATAGTGGCGATCCTATCGACCGCGTGTCCATTGATCCCTCTTGATCAGCGATCGAATGTTTTTGCTTGTATTTCAAATCAAGAATTAAGAAGTGTTTTGGAGATAGAAAAAGAACAAATACTTCTAGATGTAAAGCCACCTTACTAAGATACAACTATCGAATCTATCATATCTCCTACATTTTCAGCGTGATCTGCTATGGAGTCCATCTTATCTACGGCATCAAGGAGATGGATCGCTTTCAAAAGATCTTCATCGTCAGCTTCTCCCACCTAAAGGAAGGAGCCTCCTGCCTTTTTAGGTGAAGAAACTCAACTTTTGCATCAACATCTTCTATGAAACCCTTCCACTCTTTTTTCATACCTGTATTATTGAAGGTCAGAGCGCAAAGGTTGCAGGAATATGTGGAAGGGTTAACTATTTTTTGAAAATAGTCTTTTACTGAATTGATGATACCGCTGTCCGCATTATACACGAAAACGATCGTCTTTTCATCTTTAGATATAGTCTTATCAGAAGTTTGCATCAACATCACCGTTCCTATAGGTCTTAACGATGATATGATATTAGATCCGAATAAATATTTGCACCAAGTATGCAAAGTTACATCTAGGGCCGTTGAATAATGCACTAGCATCTCCCGGTAAAAACATCTAGTCCACCTAGGTTATCTTTTCCCTGAACTTTACGAAGGTAAGTACGAATATCACTATTCGAGCGACTTTGATATCGATCTCATCATCACTCAGTACGATAAAGTGCTAGTTGCTGGAGAAGTCAAATGGACAGATGATGTTCAGGAAAAAGACGTCGAAAAATTCATCGAGCGGACGGAACACTTATCATGAGACAAGATATCCTTCACCAATCAAGAGTAATAGAACTCTCCATCTCTCTTCTGCTCTCTGTCCTTTCTAGAACCGGGTTTGTTTATACGAGGCCTTCCAGTATCTGGATCACGCCTAAATGTTATACCTAGATCTTTCAAAAATTTGTTCATACCGTCCCGCAAACTTAGTGGTCTTCCCGCTTTTCCGTGCTCACCAGGGACTCCCTCAAAAACCTGGAGACGGTCGGCGATCATATCTATCAGATATATATCGTGATCGATGACTATAGCCGGGATCTCTTTATTTTCAGAGCGGCGTCGGATCGCCCGAACGGCTAAAAACCTCTGTTCCGAGTCCAGATGAGCTGAGGGTTCATCAAAAAGATACATGTCGGGTTCTACAGAAAGCGAGGCGGCGATGGCGACACGCTGTTTTTCACCTCCGGATAGATCATCCAGCTCCTGCTCTTTGATCTGTTCCAACTTGAGAGGATCCGCTATTTCACTCTCCCAATATGACGTTCCAAAATCCACCGCAATACTTTGAAGATGATCCATCACCGTCACAGTACCTTCTAACTCGATGTACTGGGGTTTATAGGACACGTCAAGATCAAGACCTACATCACCACCGTCGGGTTCCGATCGCCCCGTTAGTAACCTTGCAAAAGTGGTCTTGCCGATGCCATTTGGACCGACCACACCTAAAACTTCGTCACTGTAGATCTCACCTTCGTCAACATCCAGTGAAAAACCTCCATCGCTGTAATTTTTGGTCATCTCCGGGTAAGAAAAGACGGTTTTTTCTGAAATGAAGTCTTGAGGAGAACGTTCTGAGAAGCTTATCGATCTTTGTCTCAACCTTATATTCTCGTTTTGTAGATAACCCTCGAGATATTCGTTTATACCTCTTTTTGTGGATTTCGGAGTGGTAACAACACCATAGACCCCGGGCTCACCGTAAACGATCTGTATCTCATCGGCTATCATATCCAAGATCGCCAGATCATGTTCGACCACTATAACAGATCTTCCCTCTTCGGAGAACTCCTTGATCAGCCTTGCAGCATCCACACGTTGACTTATATCGAGATATGGAGTGATCTCATCCAAGAAATAAAAATCTGCCTCGCGAGATAGGGCAGCCGTTATCGCGACACGTTGAAGTTCCCCTCCGGATAGAGTGTCCACAGGTCTGTCTTTGAGGTCTTTTATGGAAAATCTCTCGAGTGATCCATCTATCATCCCGGGGTCGTCGATACTGTCCAACAGCTCGCCCACACTACCATCGAACTTATCTGGTATCTTATCGACAGATTGCGGTTTCTTCGATACACTCACCTTCCCATCCTCCAAGTCTTCAAGATAGTCCTGCAGGACGGTACCTCGAAAGTTCTCTTTGAGTTCACTACGATCGGGCTCTTTTTCATGATCTCCTAGATTTGGATCGATATCACCTGATAATATCCGGACTGCTGTAGTCTTACCGATACCGTTGGGACCAAGAACACCTCTGACTTTTCCCGGTCTCGGTGCCGGAAGTCCGTACAATTTGAAGGCGTTCTTGCCGTATCTGTGGATGGGTTTTTCATCTAATTCCGAAGGTAGATTGATGATCTTTATAGCATCGAAGGGGCACTTGTGGACACAGATACCGCACTTTTCACCTAAACATATCTCTTCCGAGATCCGGACCTGTTCCGGTTTTCCGTCCAATTTCTCGGGTTCCTCAGCCTCCTCTCGAAGGGTGATACAAGGCTTCCCGGCACGATTGGGAGGACAGTAATTAGCGCATTCATAATTGCAGCGATGCGGCTTGCACCTGTCTAGATCAACCACGGCTAAGCTATCCTCTGCCAAATCAGACCTCCGTCATCTCGAGCATATATATGTTCGATATCATTAATAAATAGTTTGTAGAGGTGGATGTTATCTCGCTGCAGTTGAGCGACGACCTTCTTTCGATCCGTCGAAATCACCAGATCGGATCACCGTAAAATCAACTTCTAAAGCTCCTTCGAACTGAACAAATCTTTTTTCAGTATCCATATGATGATTATCTTATCAGATGACAGAAAAGAACAGATCGACGCGAAGGCCGAAACATAACAATTTTATATGTCCTGTTAAGTATTACTTAACGTTAAGTTCGGGTTAACGAAAGGTGAAAAAAGATGGATAAAAAGATGATATCAGTCGGTATAGCGACCCTGATGCTTGTCTCCATAGCTTTCACGGGCTGTGTTGATTTAGGAGATGACGATCATGATCTCGTCGTAGCGGTCACTATACCTCCACAGGAAGAGTGGGTGGAAGAGATCGGAGGAGATAACGTGGAGGTCGTTGTCATGGTACCTTCAGGAGAAGATCCACACACCTATGAACCCGATCCGGGAGTGATGGAGGACTTGAGCAGAGCCGATATATACTTCAAGCTCGGCTCTGGGATGGAATTCGAAGAACGATACATGGACAATATGAAAGAACAGAATCCCGACATGGAGATCGTAGATGCGAGCGAAGCGATAACCCTAAGACATTTCGGTGAAGAACACGATGAAGAGATAGGAACCTTTGAGATAATAGATAGGAGTACTGACGAAGTTACCGCGTATGTCCATGCTGACCATTGGCACGATAGTCTACCCGAAGTCCCGCTCAACGATTACATATCTTTAGGAGCTGATATAGAATATGGAGGAAACGAGATAGACTTGAGCGAAGAATACGAGTTAAAAGTAGATCTTGGCGAAGATGCCAACGAAAACATAGTCAGTTTCGAAGAACACGGGGATCATGTTCATATAATAGGCGAAGAGGAAGGAAGTACACAGATAGTATTCCAACTGTGGCATCACGATCATTTAGAATATGAGACACCTTCGATAAATGTGTTCGTAGGTGAAGATGAACAAAACAGTTTGCATGGGGATCCCTCTCTAACCGATCATGATCACGATCATGGTGCTGATCCTCATACCTGGCTTTCTCTCAACAAAGCTGAAAAGATGATAGAACACCTAGTCCCTGAGATGATAGATGCGAATCCTGAAAACGAAGAGAATTACACAAGGAATACGGAAGAATACATCAACGAACTTCAAGAACTGCATGGAGATATCAGTGAAAGTATGGAACCTTACCATGGAGAGAAATTCCTTATCTACCATCCTTCCATGGGCTACTTCGCCGACGACTACCACTTAGAACAGCTTGCCATAGAGATAGAAGGTGAAGATCCCGGACCGGGGCAGATCGCTGGAATAATAGATATAGCTGAAGAGGAAGATATCAATGTCATCTTCGTTTCACCACAGTTCGACGATGATGCAGCGAAAACTATAGCGGAAGAGATAGACGGCGAAGTCGAGTCACTAAATCCACTGGCTGAAGATTACTTAGATAATATCGAAGATATAGCTCAAACTCTTATAGACTCGTTTGATGAGAAAGATCATGAACATGATGATGAGATAGGAGAATTCGAGATGATCGATCGGGATACTGGAAATGTTACCGCTTACGTCCATGGTGACCACTGGCATGGAGAACTACCAGAAGTGCATGAAGGCGAACATATCTCTCTAGGTGCATACATAGAAGACGATCACGGCCATGAGATAGAGTTGGGAGACGAGTACCAGCTAGGAGTGAGTTTTGCGGAAGGAGCAGATGATATAGTGAGCTTCGATGAACACGGAGACCACGTTCACATAGAAGGTGATGAGGAAGGAAGCACAGAAGTGGTGTTCGAGTTGATCCATGACGATCACGTAGATTATGAAACTCCTCCGATAGATGTGGATGTTAGGTGAGGATAGACAAAGATGATATAAGTGTATATATAAGGGTCGATAAGGTGAACAAAGCACTAGAGATCGATGGTATTTCCCTCATCCTGGGCGAGACCGAAGTCCTGAAAGATGTAGACTTAAGACTTTCGAAAGGTGATTTCCTAGGTATAGTCGGACCCAACGGTGGAGGAAAGACAACGCTTCTGAAGATCATACTCGGTCTAGAAGAACCAGATAGCGGAAAAGTGAAAATATTCGGTAAAGAACCGAGAAGAGCTAGAGATAGGGTCAGCTATGTACCTCAACATACCGACTTCGATTCACAGTTCCCGATCAACGTATGGAATGTCGTTCTGATGGGGAGGGTCGGGAAACTGGGATGGAGACCTTTTTTCTCCAGTAAAGATAAAGAGATCGCTCAGAAAGCCCTCGAAAAGGTCGAGATGGAAGATTACAAGGAAAGGCAGATATCGGACCTCTCGGGAGGAGAACAGCAGCGCGTTCTTCTCGCCAGGGCACTGACCACTGAACCAGATATACTGCTCTTAGACGAACCGACCGCGAGTGTCGACGAAAGGATAAAAAAAAGCATCTACGAACTCTTGAGAGATCTGAATCAAAACAACGATACGACCATCGTTCTAGTCTCCCACGATATCGGTATCCTCTCCTCTTACGTCAAAAAGATCGGATGTTTGAACGGGGAACTGATCTATCACGGACATTCAGAACTCACGCACCAGATGATAGAGGAATCCTACGGTTGCGAGATGGACATCATATCACATCATCATGAGAAGGAGGTGTGAACCATCATAGGTGTTCTCATCGAAATTTTATATGGCTTCTTAAGGATGTTCCAGTATCCGTTCTGGAGAAGGGCCATCTACACCGGTCTACTCGCTTCCGTTCTTTTCGGCGTGATCGGTACTTACGTCGTTATAAAAAGGGTCGTTTTCATCAGCGACGGTATCGCCCACTCCTCCTTCGGCGGTATAGGTCTTTCATTCTTTGTGAGCGCATACTTATTTTTCTCACTAGATCCTCTTCTGGGCGCGGCCATCTTCGCTCTACTTTCGGCTGTAGGTATAGGCCTGATGAGCAAGGAAAAGGTACAGAGAGAAGACACCGCGATAGGGATAATATGGGTCATGGGTATGGCCATCGGAGCGCTCTTCTACCGGATGACCCCTGGATACAAACCGTCGATGGAGAGTTTCCTGTTCGGAAATATATACATGATAAGAAGGACAGATGTTTACTTACTCTTGGTACTGGTCATCGGAGTTCTCATAACTGTGATATTTTTGTATAATGAACTACAGGCTGTTAGCTTCGACGATGAATTTGCAAAAGTCTCTGGACTTAACACCGATGCGATATACATCCTTTTGCTGATACTGGTTGCTCTCTCCATCGTTTTCCTCCTTAGGTTCGTCGGTATCATCTTGGTCATCGCGATGCTCACTATACCCGCCTCGATATCCAGCGGTAGAAGCAGCGATATAAAGAAGATCATGTTCTTTTCCTGGATTTTATCCCTGATCTTCGTGATGTTAGGTCTCTTCATTTCCTACTTGTTCAACACACCCGCGGGCCCCAGTATAACGATCTTGGCAGGGGTAGTGTTCGGGATAGATATGGTAGAGAAAAAGATCTGATATATAAAAGGCCTCATAAGAGCCGTTTTTATCTGAAAAAACTTCTAATAACATTACTTAGATATCTCTTATCGAGGAGAGGAGATGCCTGAAGCAGGAATCGTAAGGGAGACGATAGATCATATAGAAAGATCTACCGGCTCTCAATTCGAAGATATACAGCATGAACACGGTGGGGAGTTCATAGCTTTATTGAAGTCGAAGGGATATGTCCTGAAAGACGATTATCTCGAATTGATAGATGATCTAAAGGATAGAGATGTAGAACTGAGCACAGTAAATATAGCAAACATACCGAAAAAAAGATAGATGTATCGAACAAGATTTTACATCTATCGAGCATACATGTGATTTTCACAAGGAAGTTTAAAGTGCTAAAAGACTATTAGTGATCAAAAAAGATGAAAGGCTTACTGTTCCTGATAGGTTGTCCAAGGAGCGGGAAAACGACCACCCACGATATCTTAGCTTCATCGGGAAAATTCGCTTGGATATCTAACCTTCAACGTTCTTATCCGCGGAAAGGGTCCCTGAGCATTCTGAATAGGAAGTATGACATCCCGCTCTTCGGTTTGAGAGCTTATGCAAAAAAGAAAAGGACGGACCTGACCGCTCCTGTACAGGGAAATGATTTTTGGAAACACCATATCCCGAGTTTTGAACTCGAAAGATTCGAAGATGCTGTCCCTCTAGAAAAGAGGAGGCCACCTGGACTCAAAACAGGAGATGAGATACCTCAAGAGCATGAGGAAAGGACGAAAAAAGCGGTAAGAGATATATGTAAGTGGCAGGGAAAAGATCACTTCTTGTCAGAATACGCATTATGGTCGAGGATGAACTTTTTTACTAGTATTTTTCCCAAAGCTAAGTTCGTACACGTTGTCAGAGACGGCAGAGCTGTAGCTCATGAATACAGAAAGATGATAGAAAAAGGTATCTATCCGGAAAAACGGGAGATGCGATGGTGGATGAGCGGCTGGCCCAGAGGATGGAGAGAAGAATACGAGGAAAATTTCGATTCACTATTGGCTTTCTGCGCTTTTCAGTGGAAGTTCATATTGAAGATGATATGGGATGATTCTAAATATATTTCTGAAGACCGGTATCTGGAGATCAGATACGAGGACATGGTCGAAGATCCCGAGTTTGTATTTTCAGATATACTCGAATTCTATGGGATGGATCTCGTTCCTCGAATAGAAAGATATATCGAAAGGATAACTCTCGAAAAACAGGACACGATAAAAGAGCTGGATGATAGAGATATAGGGGTTTTGGATGAAATACTCCGTGAAGGAAGATACGCTGAATACTTGGGCTAGAGGTCGTAAAAATTTATTACTCAAAACCCTACTTCTATGAAGTATGGTCGAGGATCCTCTCAAAGTGACGATAAAAGTTGGAGAGGTCAAAAAAGCAGAAGAGTTCTCTGAGGCCAGAAAACCGAATATGTGCAAACTATGGATAGATCTCGGCAGCGAAAAAGTACGGTCAGCGGCTCAGTTATTGTATCATCATTCAGTCGAAGAGCTCGAAGGAAAACAGGTGCTGTGCGCCACAGACATCGGTGAGGTAAAAATCGCCGGTTTCGACTCACAAGTGCTGACGGTTGGAGTTCCAGGAGAAGATGGAAATCCAGTCCTGGTCACGCCGGAGAAAGAAGTGCCCAACGGCGGTCTTCTATATTGAATTCTAACGATGCCCGGTTGAAATATTCAACTTCTGAGAAAAGAATTCACGGAATCTCCTTCCCTTGGTCTTGAGGAAGTATATCAAGGTGGATAGCGTCAAGATCCTTAATGCACAGTACATACACATGATAGATCCCCTATCGAGTTGTTTGAAAATGACTTTCACCCTCTATAAGTTTTGGTATCGTTTGTAATAGAAAAACCCCCTTTAATTTTCTAGCATCTCAAGGCTTTTATTAAGGTAAGACAATACACTAATACTATATAGTCAAAGGAGGATATCTTACCAGGGTGAAAAATATGTACTGCGTAATAGTATATTGGTCGAGATACGGTCATGGAGAAAAATTGGTAGAGCATCTGTCTAAAAAGTTGGAAGAGAACGATATTGAAACAAAAAGCTACAAACCCGGTGATCTAGATCCTAAAGATATGCCAGAAGCAGATATATACGTATTCTCTTCACCGACCGAAGCCTTCAGAATAAAAAGAGATATGAGAAAATTCATGAAGCAAATAAAAGACATGGAGAACAAAAATTATGGAGTGATTAACACTCACGGCATGAAAAGGAATTGGCTAAAAAACATGGAAAAGATATTGAACAAAAAAGGTATGGTGAAGATAGCCGAAGCGGATTTCAAGATAGGTAAGGAAGGGGCGGAAGAAGGGAGAGCATTACCCGAGGATTGGCAAGACAGGTTAGATGCCTTCGTGGAGGAGATGACTAAAAAGGTCTAGTTTTCGATCTCAATTCGTGTGATCGGCGGTGGTCGAAGATGATCTAGAGGCCCTCGGTTATAAATAAGAAAAAATAATACTTAATCCGGTCGAGAGCATCTCTCAAGTTAACGACACCGAAGACGAGAAGATCCAAAAAGAGAAAGGCCTAAGCAAAGTCGTAAAAGACCTGGGTATCGTCGGATTCTCAAAACTTTACGGGACCTTGATCGACCTGATCATGGTCTCCCTTTTGACTAAGAGCCTCGGTGCCTATGGATACGGATTATGGACCCAGGTGTCCGTCGCTCTGCCACTTTTTGCGATGATCTTGAAATTTGGCTCTACCTTCTCGATAGTCAGGTTGTTTCCAGGCAAAGATATCGAAGAGATGGGCGAGGACCTTTCTTCTTTACTCTTACTGGTCACACTGGCACTCCTGTCTTTCATCGCGGTTCTGATGATCTTTCCCACCCCACTCGCGGATACTATCTTTGACGGTCATGTGATGATCGTTCAGATGGTCGCACTCCTGGTAGTTTCGTATTGTTTGAGCGGTCTTTTTTCCGCAGTGTTCCGTGCCTTCCGAGAGATGAAGAAATTGGAAACTATCAATATCATCCAAAGCACCGCAAAGATCCTTGTCATAGGACTCGTCGTTTTTCTCGGCTATGGACTGATAGCGATCCTTTTAGCCGTCTTCATAGTATGGGGCTTTTTCACCTGCGTACTGTTCTATCTTGTGCTCAAAAAGATACCTTTGAAAAGACCTAAGATATCCTCTTTAAAAGAATACATCTCCTTAGGTTTACCGACCGTACCTGCCGGTATCTCACAGGTCGTGGTCATCATAAGCGATAGGTATGTTATAGGATTCTTCCTGGGAGCTACCGTCGTGGGTTATTACTCGCCGGCTTATATCTGGGGCGAGACCCTCCCGAAATTCGTCACAGGAGTACTTTCTATAGTCCTCTTACCTACTTTATCAGAATATTACGAAAAAGGCGACGTTTCCAAGGTAAGGGACCTGTTAGATCTCAGCACGAAGTACTTTTTGTCTTTCTCTGTTCCTTTGGTCGTGATCTTCACTATCGTAGGAAGGGACCTTTTAACGCTGTTGACGACAGCTGAGATCGCCGCTAACGGATACGAGATACTGGTATTGACCTCGATAGTCGGTATACTCATGGGGTTGGAGGCCATATTCGCACAGGGCGTTTACCTTAAAAAAAGAACGAAACTGATAGGGTTTTTTTGGATCGCCGCGGCGATCTTTAACGTCACCGGTAATATCATCTTAGTACCCCGGATCGGTATGATAGCTGCAGCTATGACCAGTATAGTATCATATCTTATAGTTGCGACTTTCACCTTATTTTTCACTAGGAAGAAACTATCTTTTTCAACCGATCACATGGTGATCGCGAAGATAATCCTCTCGTGCCTTCTCATGGGTCTTCTACTTTTCATCATCAGGGCCTTTATCTGGGACGACCTTACCTTTTCGATAGTCATCGGTCTGGGTACCTATATTCTTTTCCTTTATCTACTCGGAGTCATCGGTGATAAAGAGATCGAACTTGTGAACTACATATAGGCATGGATCATAGGTGATCCCTTTCGGGCAGGAAACGCCTACACCCTATATGACTTTTGTCTGACACTATAGAGACGACAATCTACTCTAAATGATGATACTAAATGATTATTTATAAAAAAATAATATGAACCTAAAAACAACATCCAAACATTTCAAAAACTCTATCAAAGATCAGATTCCGATCCGTTTAACGGGATATATTGACATCAATAAACCGACGAAAATATTAAATATCTGTAAAACTAACATGTGACACTATGTCAGACGAAAGAGAAAAATTGCATAGATATATAAACCTGATAAACCAACATAAATTCGACGAATGGGCAAGCGGTGAGAGGTCACTCGCGGATCTGGTAAGAGAACATCATTTTCTCGCCTCGATGTACAAGTCCAAGATCGAAAAAGCGATACACCAGCACAGTCCACACGAGTTCCTTGAGATCTTTGAAGAAGAGAGACCGGACATAGACTTCGGCGATGAAGATGAGATCGAAGAGAGGATCCGAGAGGAGATGAAGGAGATAGAGAACGCACTTTAGAAGATCTCAGACGTAGAAAGATTGATAAACCCTGGACGAGTATGTGTGGATCAACACACATGATAGATGATATAGATTTCCTGGTATCGGCGGTCATGTACGATCCGTCAGACACGAAGATAAAGAAGCTGCTGGTCCACGAGAAGAAAGACGATTACGGCGTCGGTTATCCGTTCGAGGAGACCAGAAAGAACGTGATCAAGAAGATGGAAAAGGGCAAGCGTTACTACACTTTGGTCCAGGAGTTAGATACCTCCTTTGAATACAACGTCGGCGAGGAGATAAAGAAGATAGAGATAGATTCGGAGGTCTATCTCAGGACCGACGAAGTCGAAGAAAAACAGGACGACCTCGGCGGTCTGCAGAGGCTTCGAGACCTCTCGGTATAGTGCTCATAAGGTAAAAAAACCTATTATCACCTTTTTTTAAATACTTCACGAGATGATCGGGAAATTTCCAAAACTTTATTAAACCACTCGTCCGTAGAGATGGATTCAGCGGACCTAACTAGAGCTAGATATGGATGATAAAGAGAGTAGAAAAAGAGAAAGACAAGGGAGAAGTCCTCTCCCAGATGGAACCTCTCATAGCGGAGTGGTTCGATAAAAAGTTCGATTCTTTGACGGAACCTCAGGGTTATGCGATACCCTTGATAAACGAGAGGGAGAATGTCCTCGTTTCGTCACCCACTGGTTCCGGTAAGACCCTCACCGCTTTTCTATCTATAATAAATGAACTCTATAAGCTCGATAAGAAGGAAGAGTTAGAAGATAAGATATACTGTGTATACGTGTCGCCGCTGAAAGCCCTCGCTAACGACATACACAAGAACCTCGAAACGCCGTTGGAAGAGATAGAACGGTTGGCGGAAGAGAAAGACATCAAAGTACCCGATATAAAGACCGCCATCAGGTCAGGCGACACGCCTCAGAAAGAACGCCGCAAGATGGTAGAAGACCCTCCGCACATATACATAACGACTCCCGAGAGCTTGGCTCTTTCACTCTCATCGCCTAAATTCAGAGAGAAGTTCAAAGACGTTCAGTATTTTATAAACGATGAGATACACGATATAGCCTCCTCGAAGAGAGGCGTCTACCTATCTTTGAACGTAGAAAGATTGGAAGAGCACGTTAGCGGAGATATGACCCGTATCGGTCTTTCCGCTACGCAGGCGCCTATAAAAGAGATCGCGAAGTATCTTGGCGGTTACCAGAACGGAGAACCACGTGACGTGAACATAGTAGAAGTGATGGGCGAAAAAAGACTAGACCTTTCGGTTATATCTCCCGTCGACGACATGACCCTTCTCCCTTACGAAGTGGTGAATTCGAGGATGTACGATAGGCTCAAAGAGATGATAGAAGAACACCGCACCACGCTGATATTCACCAATACCAGGAGCGGCGCCGAGAACGTCGCTTACAAGCTCAAGGACAGAGGTATCGAAAAAGTAGCCGCCCACCACGGGAGTCTCAGCAAAGATACCCGTATACAGGTAGAAGATGATCTGAAGAACGGGGATCTTAGAGCGGCTGTTTCCTCCACCTCTCTGGAGCTCGGTATAGATGTTGGATACATCGACCTGGTGGTACAGGTCAACTCCCCTAAGACAGTGGCCAAGGGGCTGCAGCGGGTCGGCAGAGCGGGCCATACTATCGGTGAGACCTCTAAAGGTAGGATGATCGTCTTCGACAAGGACGATCTACTCGAGTGTACCGTTCTTACCCGCAAGGCTTACCAGCACGACATCGACAGGGTTAGTATCCCGGAAAACAATCTCGACGTTCTGTCACAAGGGATCATCGGGATGAGCATAGAACATCGTTGGGACGTGGATCGTGCTTACAGAACGATAAAGAGAGCATACTGCTTCAAGGACCTGCCCAAAGAAGATTTTATGAACACTTTAGAATATCTCGGAGGCACTCAATTCGAGAACGTCTATCCGAAGATATGGTATAATGAAGACGAGCAGGTCTTCGGGAAGAAGGGCGGCTCCCAGATGCTTTATTACATGAACATAGGCACGATACCTTCCGATTCTAGTTATCAGGTATATTCAGAAAAAGGAGTTCCTCTCGGCAACCTCTCGGAGAAGTTCGTCGAAAGGCTCTCCAACGGCGACGTATTCGTCCTCGGGAGTCAGTCCTACGAGTTCTTACACACCAGAGGCACTAGGGTCTTCGTCAAAGACGCTTCTGGCAAGAAGCCCACAGTTCCCAGCTGGACGGGTGAGATGCTGCCCAGGAGCTATGACCTCTCCGTGGGGATAGGTGAGTTCAGGAGGAAGCTGTCCGAGAAGATGGGCGGCGACGACGTGATAAGATGGTTGAAGGAAGAGTATCACGTAGACGAGGGCTCGGCCCAGACCATATTGAGCTACTTCGAAGAACAGTTAGGCGTGATAGATGAACTTCCCACTGACGAGAGGATGGTACTCGAGGGCCACATCGGTCAGGACGGCAATTACAACATCATATTCCACGCTTCCTACGGTAGAAAGACCAACGATACGTTATCGAGGGCCTACGCTTACAAGATATCGGACACGTTCAACTGTAACGCCAACGTCTCGATCACCGATAATAACTTCATGATAACTACTAAGAAAAAGATACCGCTCAAAAAGATATCTGACCTTTTATCGGCCGATGAGATCGAAGGTATACTCAAGAAGAGCGTGAAGAACACAGAACTATTCAAACAGCGCTTTAGACACTGCGCCACCAGAGCTCTGATGATACTCCGCAATTACAAGGGCAGAGAGATATCGGTCTCAAAACAGAAGATAAGGTCTAAGGAGATATTGGAAAGACTTCACCAGATGGACGGATTCCCGATCATAAAAGAGACCTACAACGAGATACTGCATCAAGTCCTTGATCTAGAGAACGCGAAAAAAGTTCTTGAAGATATAGATGAAGGAGATATCGAAGTCAGGTGTGTCGACTATTCAGAAACACCTTCACCCTTCGCTCACGAGGTACTCATGGCGGGTATATCCGACGTGGTCATGATGGACGATAGGAGCAGTCTCCTCAGGAAATTCCATCAGAAGGTCCTGGAACAGGTTATACCCAAAGAAGAGATAGAGAATTTCAAGTTCGATATGGATGTCGTTGAAGAACACTTTTTGGATAAAAAACCGTCTTTCGATTCTAAAGAGGGCATGCTCGAAGTTATAAAGGATATCCAACCCGTGCATGTTTTCAAAGAAAAGGGAAACAGTGTATTCTCCCGCACGGACAGACCTTTCGACGAGGTGAAGACCTGGGCAAAGCAGCTCCTTAACGAAGGACTGATAGAGTCGATATGGGTAGGCGACACGAAATACATATGCTCTGAAGATATCGACAGATATCTCAGGGCTTTGGACCAGGGAGAACAACCTCACGGCAGCTCACCGATCATCGAGCTCTTGAAAGATAGACCGATGACCTCTCACGAGCTCTACGAGTCTACGGATCTAAGGCTTAACGAAGTTAAGAACGTATTGAGAGACATGGAGAGGAAACGCTTGGTCAACAGGGTGGAGATGACTGAAGACGGGTACAGGTACGCTCTGCTCGAGAAGAAAGATAATGATCTTGGAGCCATCGAAGATATGATAACGGACTACCTCAGCTATGAAGCTCCAAGAGGTCTAGAGGAGATAGCTTACGCCTTGGACATATCTGAAGATATCGCGCTGAAAGCATTGAACAATCTGGTCGAACAGAACGAGGTCGTCTCTGGAAGACTGGTCATGGGCGAGGGAGACCAGTACATGCTGTACGAGGATTATCATGAACTCAGATTCCCTGGCGGCGAATTCATATCTGACGATAAGACGAAGCGCTACAAGGCTAAAAAGCAGTTCGACGAGGTCGGCTCTATAGAGGAATACTTCGATCTTTTCATGGAGGCTGGAACACCTTACGACATATTTCAGCGTGTCTCTGACTTCTCACTAGACAAGTGGAAAGAGATGAGGAGGAGCGGAGATATAGTAGAAGGCCGGTTCGTAAGAGGCCGTGTCAGATACGCCCTGAAGGAAGATATCTCCGCCTTCGTGGGCGCTTACAGGACTGATGACCTGACCGAGGAGGAAGAGAAGATATTAAGATACATCAGGACCGGTCAAGCCGACACGGTCAGAGGTCTGAAAAAGAAGAGCGAACTTGAAGACGAAGAGGTCAGAGAGATAATAAAGAAATTGGACAACAATCTCTACGTGGTGAGAGAATACACCGGTAGAGATGGCTGGTCTTCCACTAACAGGTATAAAGCTCTTGATGTCGAGCCCATGGAGGGAGAGAAAGCTAGAAAGAAGATCATCGAAAGATATCTCAGAGCTAACGGACCCGCATCATTTTCGAATATCAGATACTATACCGGCTTTCAGCGTGACGAGATAGAGAGTATAGTTTCTGAACTGCTGCATAAAAAGAAGATAAAAAAGCTCCTGGTCGGTAACTCTCAGCAGGAGATGTACATACACGAAGAGGAGATCGAGGATATACACAAGACCAAGGGAGGAGAATTCGATAAACTCCGTATATTATCCAAGAAAGATCCGTACGCTAGACCGATGTGGGCCGATATATATAGGCGGTATGGCGATGATTGGGTCTATCCTCTAATCAAGAGAGGTGAAGTGGTAGGCGGTATAGAAAAATGGGAGATGAGCGGCTGTATCGAGATCCGACACCTGGACCTGGATGACGAAACCATGCTCCCAGAGGCTCTGAATGCGCTCGAGGAGATGATGGATTATCACGCCTTGAAAGGCTACGACATAATAAGGATAAAGAACTTCCAGAACACACCTATCGAGGACGTGGACCAAGAGAGCCTCTCGCTGTTCAAGGAGAACGGTTACGTGATGATCCAGGATATGTTGGTCAAGGGTAACGTGGTCAAGGACGTTTTCGATGAAGAACAGTTGAGGTCCTACGTATTCAAGAGACAAAGACTGGCGGGCGACCCATATGACGATCCAGAGGAAACGATAGAAGCCATGAAAGGTGGCCGTTCTGATCTTGAACTCAGATCGCGTTGTGAAGGATTTTATTCTCTCGATTGGTTCTATAGGAGAGGTACAGTACTGGGGGGAAAGATGATACCTCCCTACAAGATGTACGCCCTGCCCGAACATGTAGGCGTCTACAGGAAAGCTAAAGATATCAAGTTCACACCTGCTATGGAGGATATTTACGATATCATAGATAGGAAGGCCCCTCTGCCGAAGAGGACGGTCTATCACCAATCTCCATACAGGAGGATGAAGACGAAAGAAGCTTTGGATGAGTTATACGAGGGTTTGATGGTTACCAAGGACTCTGATGACCGATACATCACCACCCCGGAGACCGATATAGGCGTGGAAGAGGCGAAGAAAGAAGTCATCAGATGGATGTTCGATAATTTCGGTGTTTTTACGGCCGAAAAACTTTCATCCTATCTCGGTCCCGATTATGCAATGAGGGACGTGAGGAAGATATTATCGGGACTCGTAGAAGAAGGTCTGTTGTCTAAGGGATTTTTGGAGAGAGGCAGCTCATCAGTACATTGGATACTCTCTGAGGGTCTAGACGTGATACCGGACCTGGATTTCGATGAGGAAGGAGTCATCTCTGTCAAAGATAGACTGAACCTGTATTTCAGACAAGAGATCAAAGAGAACTTCGATCTGGGTACGAGCAACGTCATATACGACGGTCCCGAATTCGTCGCGGCCTTCGACGCTAGTTTCAGGTCTAATATGCTGGAGGTTAAGGAATTCGAGGGGGATAAAGACTACAGGAAACTTATCAAGGAATGGGCCTACGATCATAACTTGAGTGTTAAGAGCAAAAAGAAGAAGGAGAAGCAGGTCTCAGATTACGAGATAAGAAAGTGGTATGAGAGCACCCGCGGTATCTGAACTGCGAATTCTCAGTCTTCTTCGAAGAGTTCCAGATATTCTGAATAACCTTTTTCTTCCAGATCCTTTTTGGGTATGAATTTCAGCGAGGCGGAATTCATGCAGTATCTTTTACCTGTAGGCGGTGGACCGTCGCTGAATAGATGTCCTAGGTGAGATCCGGCATGTTTGCTTTTCACTTCCGTCCTGGTATCCAGGCCGCTCTCTTTTTGGGTGACTATATTTTCAGGTTCCAATGGCTTACTGAAACTCGGCCAGCCGGTGCCGGATTTGAACTTGTCTTTTGAACTGAAGAGGACCTCTCCCGAAACCACATCGACGTATATGCCATCCTCTTCGTTGTCCCAGTACTCGTTACGGAAAGCCGGCTCGGTGCCTTTCTTCTGAGTTACTTCATACTCCTTTTTCGAGAGCATCTCTTTCAGTTCTTCGTCCGACGGCTTTTCGTATGGACCTTGTTTTTCGCTCTTTACTTTGTTCATATCTTTTTACCTCCTGCGGATTTCCATTTTTTGAATAACAGATCTCTCCCCTCTTCACTGAGACCGAGCCTCTTCAGATCTTCTTTAGACTCCAAAGTTCCGTTGCCTGAGATATAACCGTTGACCCTGGTTACAGCGGTGGAATCGATGAACTCTTTCAAATCGGGATATATATCTTTATAAGCCTTGTACAGTTGCTTGTGTTTGGACAGATGATATTTTTGGTGATATCCTTCAGCTAGGTAAAATCTTGAGATATCTCTTATATCTGTGATCAAGGTACCTGAAGTCTTTGACTGCTCTTTTTCTTTCGTTTTCTCAGCTATCTTTTTCTGTTCTTCGTCGTGATAGAAGATGATAGACATGTACTGGATGCTCTTCGCCTGCGTGGGATCGTGATCCCTCCAGAATATATCGAGCAATTCTTTGTAGCTTATCTTGTCGGGGTCGTAATCCATCTGGATCGTCTCCGTATGATCTCCCAGTCTATGATATGTCGGATCTTCCTTCGTCCCTCCGGCATACCCGACTCTCGTATTGATCACACCGGGTATTGCTCCGAAGAGACCGTCCGGTCCCCAGAAACACCCCATCGCAAAGGTCGCGGTTTTGGAAGAATCAGGTTTATCCCTATCTATAGACGGTCTGTTATCGTCTATGAGGTCTTCAACATCTTTATCCTTGGAAAATAGACCCGTGAGTGCTGCAAGACCGACTGTGATCTCATAATATTCAGTCATGTTCTCTCCCGAAACAGAATATCGTACTTATCACAATTAAACCTTTGCACATACGATCATCCTTTCAAAGTATGGATCAGCCTATGTTTCTTCCTATATCATATCATGTAGACGAGAGATAAGATCTTGCCTTTTTCCAAACATACATATATCTTCTCGACCGTATAGAGCATGTTAGATGATCTCTAAAGTTGATCGTAGGACCTGGGTAGTTTTTATAACCATCATACTCGTGCTCAGCGGTACAGTTATAGCTGGAAGAGGTCAAGAGGACGTCGAAGTTCAAAGAGATATAGACAGTTATCCTTTTGAAGATGAGTTTCCCTCTGTAGAGGAACTTCACGCTTGGTACGACGAGCTAGTGGAAGAAAACCCCGATATAACTCGAAAGATCCATCTAGGAGAGTCCTGGGAAGGAAGGGACATCTGGGCTGTCAAAGTATCTGACGATGTTGAAGAAAAACAGGATCAACCCAGCATATTCATACATGGTAACATCCATGCCAGGGAATGGTCGTCCAATCAAGTATCATCTTATTACTTGTGGAGGATCGTCAACGACTATGGAAGAAATGAAACTATAACTTGGCTGGTCAATAACAGGCAGATATACGTAGCGCCTATGGTCAATCCAGACGGTTATGTATACGATGGGAACGGCGAGTACGATGAAGATGGAGAGGGTCGATGGTGGCGCAAGAATAGGAACGATTCAACTCTAGGCGATTCTGTTGGAGTCGACTTGAACAGGAATTGGGATATTAACTGGGAAGAAGGAGACTACGATCCTAGTTCTGACTTATATCGTGGAGAAGATCCTTTTTCAGAATATGAGACCCAGCATCTTAGAGATTTCATATTGGAAAAGGAGATCGATTCTTACCAGGACATACATAGTTTTTGGGGCACCTTGCTGTTACCAGGATCTAACGACTATCCCACGTCCCACCAGGGATGGTATGAGGATATGGCGGGAGATATGACCTCTTTGACCTCTAAACTTGGAGACGAAGAAAAAAGTTATTCGTATGGCACACCAGATGAAGAACTACCTGGGTACGATGAAAAGCCCCACGGCACTACTGTGAATTGGGTATATGATGAAACAGGGGCTATCAGTCTCTGTTATGAGATATATACCGGGGATCCTTATGAAGGTCCATATTTTTACCCTCCTGAAGAAGATATAATGGATATCAATCTCGATCTTTACGATTCACTGGTATATCAAGCTAGGATCGCTGATATGGACTTGGGCGATGGGTCCGATCATAGATATCCTCCTTCTCCGTACATAGTTTATGGGGATATCAATGACGTTGATGCTAATCAGGCTAACGACTCTGAAGTGAAGATCGAAAATCTTGATACGGGAGAAACCCTTGAAACTGACATAGATAGCAGGGGTTATTATGAACTGAATCTAGGTAATCTTATAGAAGAGGGATATGAAGATGACGATACATTTTCACTACATACAGCTGGCGATTCATTCAATTTCACTGTTGATGAAAGCTGGGGTCGACGGCTCGATATAGAAGGGGAAGGATATCATCATTTGAGTGTGGATGTAGAGGGAGACGGCACGGTAGAAGTTGATGGGTTGGAAGTCGAAGACGGTTGGACACACACTTATGATGAAGAGACCGACGTTGAGCTGGAAGCGATCCCAGGAGAGGGTTGGATATTCAATGAATGGACTGGAGACTACGAAGGAAACGATGAAGAGCGATCTACGATAAACCTAACCGTTGATGAGGACAGGGACATAACGGCTCACTTCAAAGAGGACGAAGATGAGATCCCAGGGTTCACATCATTAGCCTTAGTGCTAGGCTTGACGATCACTGTAGCGATATACTGGAAGAAGGTATAAAGATTCAAGTTCCACACAGTATGTTATACGTTTGTAAAATTAAAATTTATATACGATCGACCCCTTAAACAGCCTAGGGGAAGAAGCAGGAGGATTAAATATGAGCATAAAGAAATATTTATCTATATGCTTAGTGTTTCTGTTAGTGGTGAGTGTTTTTGGGTCTCTTGGTGGCTATTCTGACACTATCAAAGAGGAAGGCTCCTCAGGTCTAGAACATGAGGGAATTCTGAATTCTGAAGAGGACCCAAAAATGTACGTCTTGGTCAATTCTACAGTTCATGAGCCATTAGAGGATGAACTAGCAAGATATAAAGAAGATGTAGAAGATATGGAGGACTTGGAAGTAGAGATCATCGAAAATACATATACTGATGCGACTGAAATAAGGGATTTATTTCAGGAAGGTTATGAAAATGATGGTTTGAAAGGAGTGTTCTTGGTCGGTAACTTACCCTATGCCGAATTTGAGATATCTGACCATCCCGGAGAGGCCGATGGTTATGTTAGATTTCCTATCGATCATTACTACACCGATCTGGACGGTGTTTGGGAAGATACGAACAATAGTGGAGTTTTTGATGAACATCTTCCCGGAGATGGTGATCTCGATCCTGAGATATGGCTCGGCCGCATAAGTATGAAGACGGACTGGGAAGACGAGATAGAACTTTACAAGAATTATTTTGAAAAAGTTCATCAGTACAGGAGAGGAGACTTGAGCGTTGAAGACAGATCTTTACTGTATATTGACGATGATTGGGTACCCTGGACAGAGGAGTACAAACAAGGTCTATTGAATCTCTATGATGATGATAACATAACAGTCATAAACGAGACAGAAGAGACTACAGCCGATGATTACGGAGATAGAGTGCAAGAAGGATACGAGTGGATACAGATACATTGTCATGCGAACGACTCGGCGGAAAGACATGCTTTCAGGTACCAAGACGGACCAAAAGGTAGTGGAGGCAATTTCACTTCTAGGGACATTTATGAAGATGGTCATGACTCTCTTTTCCAGAACGTGTTCACCTGTGGATCGGGAGATTATACTGCTCCAAATTACTTGTGCGGATGGTACGCCTTGAGCGAAGATAAAGGATTGGCGAACGTAGGCAGTACCCAACCAGGTTCGATGCTTGGGTTTGAAAATTACTACGAACCTCTATCCTTTGGGAGGTCATTGGGAGAAGCGATGCAGGAATGGTGGACCGATACCGTTGAAGATGACTTTGAGAGTAGAACTTGGTTCTACGGCATGACCACCATCGGCGATCCCACTTTGTCTCTGGTCGATGAAGACGATCTAGAAAGGTATGAATTGACTGTTGAAATAGAGGGCGAAGGAGAAGTAGAGATCGATCCTGAGCAGGATGATTACCTCGAGGGGATGGAAGTGGATTTAAAAACGGTCCCTGAGGAAGGATGGGTTTTCGAGGGATGGACTGGAGATCAGGAAAGTAGCGAAGAAGAGATAAAGTTGGTGATGAACGAAAACAAGAGTTTGACTGCTCACTTTAGAGATGTTGAGGATGAGTATGAAATATCTGATTGGGAAGACCTACACGATATGAGAAACGATCTAGATGGATATTATGTATTGATGGATAACTTAGATGAAGATACCGATGGTTACACCGAGTTTGTAGATACGGAAGAAGGATGGGACCCGATAGAACATTTTGCAGGTACTTTCGATGGGAACGGATTTGAGATAAGAGACTTATACATAGATGGTGGAGATGATGTTGGTTTATTCGGGACTATAGAAGAAGGATCTGAAGTTAGCAATGTGGGCATCGTTGACGCTGAGGTAAATGGAGAAAATAATGTTGGTGGGCTTGTAGGAGCGAAATCTGGCACAGTTGAGAACTCATATTCTACAGGTGACGTGAGCGGAGAAACCTCGGTAGGTGGACTCATAGGATTTAACGGATGGGGACCCCTAAAAAACTCATACGCTACTGGAGATGTCAGTGGAGAAGGAAATAATGTAGGCGGCCTTGTAGGATATAATCGGGGTGGCACAATTTTTAGTTCAAATGCAACAGGAGAAGTCAGCGGTGAAAATAGTGTAGGCGGACTCGTCGGCAGAGCTGAAAGAGGCACAGTTGAGAACTCATACGCTACAGGAGACATCAGCGGTGAAAATAGTGTAGGCGGACTCATAGGATCTAATCATGATACAATTGAGAACTCATATGCTACAGGAGATGTTAGTGGAGAGGAAGAACGCATAGGTGGACTGATAGGTTTTAACCAAGGTTTCGTTTTGAGATCTTATGCTACAGGAGAGGTGACTGGAAACATTGAAGTAGGTGCATTCGCTGGTTCGAACAGAGATCAGGACATAGTCAGTTCTTATGCATCAGGTGACGTCGAAGGAAATACATCGATCGGTGGTTTTGTAGGTCAGAACTTTGGAACAGAAACTTATATTGAGAACTCGTACTCTGTGGGCGAAGTGATCGGTGGAGAAAAAGTAGGTGGATTCGTCGGAGAAAATTTTGCAGAAGCGACTGTGAAGAACTCGTACTCTGTGGGCGAAGTGACAGGTGAAGAAAATGTAGGAGGTTTCGTTGGAGAGAACTTTTTAGATGCGACGGCAGAGAACTCATTTTGGGATGTTGAAGCTTCTGGTATCGATGAATCCGATGACGGCACAGGTCTAACGACCGACGAGATGAAGGATGTAGCGACTTATACCGATATGGAAACTGAGGGGTTGGATGAGCCATGGGACTTTGTTGGAGATCCTAATGATGACGAAGGCGATGATGATACATGGGATATAGATGGTGAGATCAACAACGGATATCCTTTCCTCTCTTGGTCAGTGAGTGAATTGACGATAGATGTGGTAGGAGAAGGTGATGTAGATATTGATCCGGTCCGATACAAGTACATCAAAGGTACAACTGTAGATTTAACAGCAGACCCATATGAAGATTGGTACTTCTCCGAGTGGACTGGAGATGAAACCAGTACAGATACAACCATATCAATAACCATGGACGATGATAAGGACATAACGGCTCACTTCAAAGAGGTTCCAGAAGAATATGATCTAAAGTTTGTAGTAGAGGATGAAGAAGGCGAACCGATAAAACGGGCTGAAATCGCAGTGAACGGAGAAAGCTTAGAGACAGACCAGCAAGGTGAAGCAGTTTTCGAAGATATGGAGCCTGATACCTACGGATACGTAGTAAATCACGAGGAGTACGAGACTGAAGAGGGCGAAATCGAGATAGTCGACCAAAATGAAACTATAACAGTTACCATGGAAGTGGATGCAGAGGATATCCCAGGATTTACATCCATGATCTTGGTCCTTGGTATGATCATCGCTGTGGCGATATACCAGAAAAAGGAGCAGTAGACTCAGCAATACAAAAATCATTTATAATTTACAATCGTTTAAAAAAAACCGATCTAGCTTTATCTGCTGCTCTATCTGACCGATCGATTAAAGTGAAAAAATGAAAAAGGGAAAAATATTCCTCGTTATAGGCGTCGTGTTGCTCGTCGCTGGCTTGATCTTGGGAGTCTTAGGTGGACGGGGAATTATAGGTTCGATAGAAGACCCACGGGAGGTAGCGGTGATAGAATTAGAGTTTGAAACTCTCGAAGAAGAGGAGAAAATCGAGACGCTAGAAGAAGGATCATACGAGATATGGATCGAGGGTGAGGATATAGAGATAAACCTTCAGGTATTAAACGAGGACGGTGAAGATATACTTGAAGATAGCCGAAGCCAACACTCTATTTCCATAGGAGAAAGATCTTACGAAAAGGTCGGAGAATTAGATATTCCTGAGGATGGAGATTATACTTTCATAACAGGAGATGAATGTACTCTGTACGTGACCGAACCGATTTCTAGCGTATTTGAGATCTGTGGAAGTATAACTTTGATGATCATCGGTGGTATAATCCTGTTGATAGGGATAACTCTCGTTATATCAGGCATAAAAAAGAAAGAAAAATCTAGAAGGCATGAGAGCTTTTCTCTGAAGGAAGAACCTCCGCCACCTCCACCGCCTATAGAGGATTGAGAGGAGAGACTCAAAAGTCCTGTAAAGACCTAGAAAATTTACTCGAAATATTTTGTCTTTTTAAAATTCATTTTGATTATATAGATGTTTTTAACAACGACTTTGAAAAAAAGATGATCAGCAAACCGAAGTTTAGTTTTCGAAACCATCTGCCTGCGAAGGTCTACAGGAAGATACGGTATATACTGAAGATGGGAGCTATTGACAAACTGCAAGTGTACTCTGTAGGAGGAATTTTCCTAGGAGGATCGCTACCGATTTTAAGCATTCGTATATCTTCCGTTAGAATAAGATATAAGATACTTGGTTGTGAAGGCTATATCATACTGGTGTAGATTAGCTGATGAATATGGATGGAGAATACCTAGATTCATTTCTGCACTGCTAACGATACTCGTACAGTACTGCTAGATAGTTCAAAAAGGATAGAATTAGATGACGCTCCACCTCGTTACGGGT
>JAFDTP010000075.1 GCA_019594195.1 Thermoplasmata archaeon | reverse complement strand
TGAAAGACCTTTACCGTCATCTTCAAAGATGATCACACAGCCGTCTTCTTCGATCTTGCTTTTTATCAGGATCTTTTCACAGTCCGAATGTCTTATAGAGTTTTCAAGAATATTTGAAAATACCTCTTGCACTAAAGGACCGGCTTTAACTTTGGATCCTTCACAGTCAATGTCCAACTCTAATTCGATATCGGTCATCTGGTCTTTAAGGTTATCCACGGTCTCATTCAAAACTTTACAGAGTTCCATCTCTTCTATCTCTTCCTGATTCGCTTCCCTGAGTGTTCTTATCTTCTCTATGAGGTCCATACCGCTTCTGGCTCCTTTCTCTGCACTCCGGATATATCTCTCTCCATCCTCTGAAAGATCTTGTTCTTCCTCCAATAACTGAAGATAACCGTGTATGACCTGTATCTTGTTCCGCATATCGTGTCTAAGCAAGGAATGTAGGAAGTCCTCTCTCTGCTGAGCCTCTTTTCTTTCTGAAATATCCTGGATGAAACCAACGGTACCTTTGATCCGACCTTCATCATCTATATGATGGGTCGCTCCCAATATAACATCTATCGGATCACCGTCTTTTTTTATCAGTCTCGTCTCATAAACATCGCTCTCGCCTTTGCTTCTTTCCTCAGCCTTCTCGGTCATCTTCTGGTATGCTTCTTCAGTTGTGATCTCTGAGATGTTCTTCCCTTCCAACTCTTCCTTGTTATAACCCAGAATATCGGCAAATCGCTCGTTCGCAAAGATGATATCTTCATCGAAATCGGTTATGTTTATCCCGATAACCGAGTTCTCTATCAAAGATCTGTATCGTTTTTCACTCTCTTCGAGAGCTTTTTCTGACTCTATCTGATTGATCGACGCCGTTATATAAGACGCGAACAACTCGGCCAATTCTAGATCACTATCATCATATTTGTCCTTCTCATAAGACAGTGCTTGAAATACTCCAACATCATCCATAGGTACACTCAAAGCGGACTGGAAGTATTCGTCGGTCGGTTTAGCTTCTTCGCTTTGTTTAACATCTCTGATCAATTCTGATCCTTTTGTACGGAATGTTCTTCCAGCTACTCCTTCCTCGATTCTCATGGAATGCTCCTCTTCCACTAGATCTTTTTCCGTACTAGCTTTCACCACAAGATATCCGTCCTCTTCTATATGCACACTGCATACATCGAAATCGAGTATATTATTAGCAAGTTCTACAGTTAAATCATAGAGCATTTGTAAGTCCTTTATCTCACGAATTTCAGGAGTCATCTGATAAAGTTGTTTTATCTTCTGCTTTTCATCGTTTAGTTTCTTTTCTGATGTTTTCCGTTCAGTTATATCCCTTGCGATGACCATCTCCCCTTCAAAACCGCTCTCTGCAAAGAGACTAGCGTTTATTTCCGTGTTTAAGACTTCTTTATCTTTGGTAACCAACTCAATTTCGTAAGGAGAGACGTCTTCCCCTTTTTTCCTTCTTGCAAAATCATCTACTAATTTTTCCCTATTCTCTCCAGAGATAAAAGGTAATTCTCGGATCGATCTATCAACGATCTCTTCCCTCTCATATCCTAGCTTTTCTAAAGCTGCCTGATTAACCTCTCTGACCACGCCGTCTTCATCGAGCCAGAACGATGGGTCTGGTAAAGTCTCAAAAATCCCTCTAAATTTTCTTTCAGATCTTTTTAACTTTTCCTTCCTTTCTCTTCGTTCGATGATGTTTCCGAGAAGCTCGGCTACAGCTTCGATAAGGTCTATTTCTTCTTCAAGAAAGGATTCTTCTTCATCCTTTTCACATACTTCGATCGATCCCCTCCTTTCGTTCTCCACAGTTATGTATCGTTGCAGACACCGTTGACTCTTCTCATGCTCGCTGCTTTTGAATTCATCGCCGTCGAAAACGATCCTAGCTGTTGTAATCTCAGGATATTGAAACGCTTTCGGTATCATATCTACTGTTCTTTCAAAGATCTCATTTTTATCGATATCGGGATATTCTCCAAGGCGGAGCGTCTCGTATAAAAGGTTCAGTTCCTTCTCCCTTTCCCTTCTCTCTCTTATATCTCTAGCAACACTCAAGATCGCTGTTTTTCCTTCGTAAAACGTCAGGGTAGAACTGATCCCCACCGGTATCTTTCTTCCTTCTTTGGTAAGGTGTACAGACTCAAATACGTGCGTTTTTTTATCTTCGATCTTTTCTATCAGATCAGGAACATCTCCAGCATATCCAGTATCATCGATATCTTCGGGTCCCATCTTCAACAATTCATCCCGAGTATAACCCAACCGATCAACAGCTTCTTGATTCACTTCTAAAAAATCCCCATCCAGATCATGGATGAAAACCGCATCATTCATGCTGTCTATCAAATCCTTATCTCTATCCTTGCTCTCTCTCCGTTTTATCTCCGCAGAGGCTCTAGAAGCGATTATATCCAAAAGTTTTTCCCAATTGGATGGCAGATCTCTTATATTTTCCCTAGACACCGCCCAGATGAGCCCTAAAGCTTCTCCCTCTTCGTCCAATATCGGAACACCTAGGTAACCTTCCGCCTCTAATTCCTTCAACTCTTCGTCTTCAGGGAACGCTTCGCATATACCTTCTCTATAGAGACATGCCCCTAGTTCCGTAACAGTTACTTCCTCACACGGCGTCCCATCTAACTCGTACTCGTGATCATCTACCCATTCGCCGTCCAATTTCATAGAAAGAGAAGAGACCGATCTTCCATTATCTTGAAGTCTGGCGACACAGGCTCCGTCAACATCGAACCACTCTATCAGTTCCTCGACTATAGAGTCAAAAAGGTCACCACCGGTAACACCTGAGATACTACCGACCAAATGCTCCAGAGCTTCCTCAGCTTTTTTTCTTCCAGCGATCTCTCTTATATTGCATTGAGCTACTCTTTCTTCACCTACTTCGTAGGTATTGCATACGAACTCTACCGGTACTTCTTCTCCATCTTTAGTTTCTAGCGGCAAATCCTCGTACCGCACATAGCCCTCTTCAACAAGTTCTTCGAATCTTTTCTTATCTTCGGCAAAGTTATGAAAACTACCGATCTCCCATATCTTCTTACCAATAAGCTCCTCTTCCGGATAATCTAAAATATTTTGGATGTATGGATTCGCATCCATTATGACGCCTGTATCCACATCTAGGATCAACATACCGTCTTGGGCTGTCTCGAACAGCCTCCTGTAACGTTCTTCACTGGCCTTGAACTCCTCTTCTTTCTTTTTTTCCTCCGTTATGTCTACAGACACTCCGAAGACCTTTTGTATTTCTCCCTCTTCGTCCTTTAAAGGGAAGATTGCATTCCGCAGGATCTTTTTCTTCCCCTCTTTCGTAACGATCTTAACTTCACGCCTTCTATCTTTTAGATTGTCGAAATCGAGTTCCTCGATCTGTTTTTTACACTCTTCCGTAAGAAGTGACCGCGAATCCATACCTATCAGTTCGTCAGCATCATAGCCATGGATCTCTGCGAATGAATCGTTGACGAAGGTCAGTTCGCCCGAAAGATCACGTATGTAGAACCCTTCTTCCGATCTCTCAAAAATCTGTTCCAAGAGTTCATCCTTTCTCTTTAAAGACCTTTCAGTACGGTGATGTTTCACTTCTTGTTTGATAGCTTGAGAGAGCACTTCGTACTGTGTTTTAGGATTTCCACCTTTCTGGAAATATCTATCGGCACCAAGATTCAATGCCTCCATGGCCACTTCTTCACGGCCCTTTCCAGTGAATATTATAAAGGGGATATCGGCCTCTCTTTTATTCCTGACTTCTTCTAAAAACTCTAAGCCATCAATTTCGGGCATCTGATAGTCTGAAACTACAACATCAAACTTTTCTTTATCCAGCAAATCCAGACCTTCCTTCGCTGATATCGCACTGGACACGTTCAACTCCTCGTCGTTACCTTCTAAAAATATCTTCGCCTGATCTAATAAGGCAGGTTCGTCATCTACCAACAGGATATTGATAGCATCTTCCATATTTTTCACTTCATATCTTTTTTTAAAACATCGTCAAAATCCAGTATGGGTCATCATAGAGGTTAGGATCAAGTGAGTATAAGTAAATTCCTAAAATTTTTGAATAGGACGTCAAAGGTGATTCCCTTCGGATAAGCGTTAGTCGAATCTTTGATATCTCCGATATGCAGAAAGGGTTGCATCATGTTATCCTTTCACAAGATTCCGGAAGAACACCTATCGCTAGAACGTACTTATCCTGAAAGATGTTGACATCTTCGACCTCGATATTTCTCTTATTTTTCACCTTGAAAGAAAATTCGTTGAACTCTTCATTAGAATCGAATTCCAGCATCATCATCTCTTTTTCTATAGTCTTTTCGGGATTTCGCGTCACTTCCCTTTGAAGAGATTCAACAGCATCGATAGCTTCTCCAACACTATCCACATCGGGCACCCACTCTGCATCCTCGTCCCTGCTTTCCTCCTTTCCTTTTAGCTCTTTCCTGACGGTAGATATCAATTCCTGGGTATCCCACGGTTTCTCTATGAAGTGATGGACGTCTGCTTCATTTATCGCTTCTTTAGCTATGTCTAGATCACCTTGTCCGGTTATCATTATCCTCACAGTCTCGGGGGAATCCTCCTTCACCTGTTTGAGAAATTCCAACCCATTTACTTCGGGCATGCTGTAGTCAGATAAGACCAGATCGTAATCTTTTTCGTTTATATGTTTTAGTCCGTATTTTCCATCAGTTGCTAACGTGACATCACATTTCAGTGCTCTTGAGGCTTTTAGACTCTCTTTCAGTAATTTCAAGATCTGGGTCTCGTCATCCACTATCAGAACATCATAAACTTTATCTCCAGATTCTGATCTATCAAAGAATCCTTCTCCATATTCAGTTATCTGTTTTTCTTGATCGATCATTTCCGCGGTTACGGATTCTTTAGGACCATCTTTATTTCCAGTTTTCATTTTTACCACTCTTCCGGATATCTTTGTTCGGTTCTTCATCACTCATGACATCAGAAAGGTCAAAACCGTTGTGATGATAACTATAAGAAAAACTAGAGTCACTATATAGGGCAAAAATCTACCGTTTCTATGTCTGCTTTTTTTCATTTTACCTACCTGATGAATTGATTATACTGATAATGGTACTCCTCCCTTATTCATCTTCGTTCTTTATTTTATCTCGATATCGAGTCTCGATACAGACATGATAGTTTTATAAGGGTTGATAAAAGGCGATGAAAATCTTATCTTGAATAGTTAAATATGACACTTTTTTCTATTAAATTCTCGGCATCTTCATGCCTTCTTCAATATCACGTCGAACCTTGCCCCGCCTAACTTCGAATCTTTAACCTCAACACTTCCTCCATAACTCTCGACGATCTCTTTGACCATATAAAGACCCAATCCAGATCCGCTACTTTCACCCTGCTTGAAACCTCTGTCAAATATCTTTTCTTTCATATCATCTGAAAGACCTTTACCGTCATCTTCAAAGATGATCACACAGCCGTCTTCTTCGATCTTGCTTTTTATCAGGATCTTTTCACAGTCCGAATGTCTTATAGAGTTTTCAACTAAGTTGGAGAATAAGTCTTTTAACAATGGTCCTCCTTTTGCCTGACAATCAGATTTTTCAACTCTATAGATTATACCTTCTTCTTCCAATTGTTCCTTATATCCAGATATGACTTCATCCAATATGGCATCTATATTCATTTCACCAATCTCTTCCTCATAATCCAAATTTCTCAGTCCTCGTACCTTTTCGATTATTTCGTTCCCCTCTTCGAGCGTCCTTTTAGCTTTACTCAGATTCTTTTCGACCTCTCTCGGCAGATCGTAATCATCGGTAAGCTGAAGGTATCCATAAGCTATCTGCCATTTGTTTCCGATATCATGTCTCAAAAGAGAATGCAGGAACTCTTCTTTCTCTTCCATCTTTTTTCGTTCCGTTATATCTCTGATATTGCACTGTATGATCTCCTTCTCTCCTACCATGTACAGATTGCTCACGAATTCTACCGCTCTTTCATCCCCGTCTTTAGTCTCTAGAGGTAGATGCTCGTACCGGACGTATCCCTCCTCTCGTAATTCATCGAATTTTTCTCTATTCTCCACGATATCACTAAAAGTCCCTATCTCCCAGAGCTTTTTTCCCTTCAATTCATCCAGGGAGTAACCCAACATATCTCTGATGAAAGGATTAGCGTCTATGATCATCCCGGATCTAGCATCCAATATCAACATTCCATCTTGGGCACTTTCAAAGAGCCTTCTATACCTCTCCTCGCTCTCCTTCAACTCTTCCTCTTTCTCGATCTCTTCAGTAACATCCTCTATCGTAGCTACCATACCGTCGAAGTTCTCCTCTTCGTCGTACAGTGGAGCCGCATTGATCGACAACAGCTTTCTCTCTCCGTCAGGCCACTCTATTGCGTGTCTAACGTCGTATACTGATTCACCTTTCTCTTTGACCTGTTCAAAGGGGAGTTCTTCAACAGGATATTCTTCAACCTCATAATCCGTTATATTCCAGGACGTATCATCATAGGTGCGCCCTTGGATACCACTTTTCGACAGACCTAGCACATCTTCGGCCCTGTTATTTGCGTAGGTTATATCACCATCTTTATCCACCTTGGTGATGCAGACAGGACTAGTCTCAGCGATCTGTTCGATGAAGTTCCTTTCTTCTCTAAGTTCCTTTTCCTTCTTTTTCCTTTCAGTGATATCTTGGACAAAGGCGAATTCAAGCTCTTCGTCTCCATGCTTGATATAGTTCCGAAACACTTCGACAGGAAACACCTCACCTTCCTTTGTTTCGTGCTTTCGTTCGATCCTTTCGGATCTCTTTTCCTTGAGTCTCTGCCAATGTTTTTTTCTTATCTCTTCATCCTCTTCATGTTCAACATCTATCTCCCAAACATACATGCTCTGAAGTTCATCTTCAGAGTAACCGAGGATCTCCTCAACTTTCCGGTTAGTATAAACAAATCTTCCAGCGGGGTCTATCCAAAAAATACCTGTAGTAGCTTTATCTATCGAGTTTTTGGTGAGTGCAAGCTTTTTTTCCGTTTGGTGATGTGAAAATTCTTGAGAAATAGCTTGTGCGAGGACACTAAATTGAGCTTCTATATCCCCTCCTTTTTTAAGGTACCTATCAGCGCCGAGATTTAAAGCATCCATGGCGACCTCTTCACGACCTTTACCGGTGAACATTATAAAGGGAATATCCATCTCTCTTTTATCCCTGACTTCTTCCAAGAACTCCAATCCATCTATCTCAGGCATCTGGTAATCTGAAACTACAACATCAAGATCCTCTTCATCTAATAATTCAAGACCTTCTTCAGCCGAAAGGGCAGTTATCACGTTCAGTCCCTCTTCCTTTTCCAAAAATAGTTTTGCTTGATCTAGAAGTGAAGGTTCGTCGTCAACGATCAGTATCTTTATGTCATCCTTCATGATAGCCAAACCCTTATCCTTAAAGCCCTCTGATACTCCCTATATAAAGCCTATTATATATCAGTTTAACCCACATCTACCATGAAAAGGTACATCAGGCATCAAGCTGGTCTTCCTAATTTGTCTTCTGTGTGTTGTTTCTGTGCTCTTATTTACTGGGAGAGGGATCCGATATCAACTCTGTCACAACGCCCATAGGATATAGTTTTAAAGTGTTCTCAACCTCTGATATGTCTTTCAGGCTTCTCTGCCTTCATAACTCTTGTGTCTCTCTGATCCTCAACCCCTTCTCACACCCAACACGGGAAACACTATTAGGGCGGATCACTTTATAGTAATAGAGAAGGGTCAGCTTCTCCCACCTAAAGGAAGGGAGCTATCTCAGAATTTTCATAGAAAATTCTAAATATCGATTGAATTCCACTAGACAGGAATTCAAGTAGATTGTCAGTGAACTCCATTTCTGACCTAAAAAGGTAGGAGAGTACTCTCCATTCAACTTCAACGTTCCTGACTTCAGGGCCAGCTGACCGTGGCCCGTT
>JAFDTP010000005.1 GCA_019594195.1 Thermoplasmata archaeon | reverse complement strand
TATCAAGGCTCCACTTTTATCAGCTGGAAAGACTAGATCAGCCAATTCCTGCTCGTCCTTCATCAAGTCTAAACTGAATTCCCTATTGTTTTGCCAATACATCCATAATTGAGATCCAAATGCTCCATCAGTTATACCAGGCACATAAATCGGTATGTCTTTTTCTGCGGCCCAATACAGTATTGAATCCTCGTCATCTATCCTTTCACCGAATTCCTGTATTATTTCTCTAGTACTGAATGTATCTCCCTTTTCCTCAACTATATCTTCAAGTATAGGCTGCATATTTTTCTCTAATACCTCACCGTATGAAGAATTCGGTATGAAGATATTTCCCAGCCGCTGAATATCTTTTCTATGAAGCTCAGAATCATCCGCTGAGAAACTTCCATGATGATAATCTTCCCATGTCCTTGCGAGATCATGATCTAACGTACCGCAGGTAGTGATCACGACGTCGAAAAGTTCTCGTTTGATCGCCTCTTTGAGAATACCTCTCGTACCTGTAGAAACGATACATGCGGGAAAAGATAAGAAGTTCACTGAGTCATCTTTGAACATGTCTTCCAGGATATGAACAGCTGATCCGATCTTTTTGGCGACAAAACCTCCTGAATCGTACATCTCTGATACCAATTCTGAAATAGTGGTCTCTGCACTTATATCATAGTCCTGGACTACTTTTTTCATGGTTGGTCACTATACCAATCTAGCTATATGATAAAAAGCTTGTGCGCCGTAAGTCGTCGGACGAAAAACTATATTTGTCAGACAGAAGTCGGCTAAATATGTTATTTTTGATATTAGTAAGACGGTATATTTCGACCATCCAGAAGGTGTCAAATAGGTGTCCTACGGGAAAGACAATACTTAAATAGGTGATTCCAATTGTTTGAAAACAAGATGGATGGGATTCTATATGGAATCGATTGTTGACGAAGCCTTAAACAAACATGATGAAGGTAGTGAAAAACCGAGCATAGATGAAGAAACGGCCCCTGAAGATGAAGAACTTCGAGATCTTGTGGATCAGCTTCAAGTGCAGATCAAGATATTCGGTGCAGGCGGCGGAGGTAGCAATACCCTTGACCGTCTGACACAAGAAGGATTGAGCGGTGGAGAACTTATCGCTCTCAATACTGATGCAAAACACCTTCTCCACACTCATGCCCAGAAAAAAATACTGATCGGAAAAGAGATCACTGACGGCCTTGGTGCTGGGGCAAAACCCGAAGTCGGTGAAAAATGTGCTAGAAACTCAAGAGATGAGATAAAAGAGCATGTCGAAGGATCGGACATCGTTTTCCTCACAGCCGGAATGGGTGGCGGCACTGGAACAGGATGTGCTCCTGTTGTAGCAGAACAAGCTAAAGAAGAAGGAGCCCTCGTTATGGGTATAGTCACTCTCCCCTTTGAAGCAGAAGGGGAAAAGAGGATGAGGAACGCTAAAAGAGGACTGCAAAAGCTTGAAAAACACTGTCATACAACTATCGTCATCCCTAACGATAGACTGCTTGACTTGGTTCCCGATCTGCCGTTGAATGCTGCTTTCAAAGTAGCCGATGAGATACTGATGGAATCTATAAAGGGTATGACCGAGATAATAACAAAACCGGGTCTGGTAAATATAGACTACAACGATATGCGTACTATAATGGATAACGGAGAACTTGCGATGATAGGTATCGGCGAATCTGACGATGCAAATAACCGGGTAGAAAAAGCTGTAGAAGAAGCTCTAGGTTCACCTTTATTGGGCGATATCGATACCAGCGAATCACAAGGAGCCATGATCAGAGTGATGGGCGGACCTAATATGACTGTCGAAGAAGCGGAAAAAGCCGCAGAGATGGTAAATAAAAAGATAAGCAGTGACGCCAGGATAATCTGGGGATGTAACGTAGATGAAGATCTAGGCAACAAAATAAAGATAATGCTGGTTGTTACCAACGTTCACACAGAAAGTGAAAAGTTCGCAGATGAAGTCGTCGGTTCTTCGGACGGAAATATAGATAGAGTAGCATAGAGATAAAAAACCAATATTCATTTACCTCCTTTCCTTTTTCTCTTTATATGTTTGCTAAAGGAGGAAAAAAACCGATCTTGATCTCCCTTGTTTTAATGGTTATTCTGTCATCTTTATATCTCATCATATATCCAACTCTCCTTTTACCAGTTATCGGTATCTCATCATTCCTTTTCACTCTATACTTTTTCAGAGATCCTGAAAGAGAGATTTCGGAGGGTATTGTTTCACCCGCCGACGGTAAAATACAATCCATCGATCATGATGAAAATTCGATAGAGATATTCATGAATGTCTGGAATGTCCACGTTAATAGGTCACCTCTATCTGGGAAGATCAAGAAGATGGAACACTACGATGGAGGTCATCATCCTGCTTTCAGTGAAGGAGCTGGTAATAACGAACGTCAGTTACTGATACTCTCTACCGATCACGGAGAAGTGAGGATCTGGCAGATAGCTGGCATAACGGCTAGACGCATAGTTCCCTACGTTGAAGAAGGTGATCTTATTGAAAAAGGAGAAAAGATCGGATTGGTTCGCTTCGGATCAAAGGTCAAATTAGAGTTCGAAAACGATATAATTTTTGAAGTTCATGAAAGACAAAAGGTAAAAGCAGGAAAGACCTCATTGGGGGTATTAAATGAGTAAGATAGATCCACTGACTTTCCCCGATCTGATAACTATATCTAACGCTTCAGTCGGATTTTTAGCGATAACATATATAATAGATAACAGACTCTGGTTGGCTTCGATCCTGATAATCTTGTGCGTGTTCCTAGACGGGCTTGACGGTTATCTAGCTAGATACCTGGATGTCGAACACGAATTGGGAGCATATCTCGATTTCTTCTCCGATATCATCTCATTCTGCTTTGCTCCTGCATTGATCCTATATCAAACATTCTACGATGAAGGTTTGGGCAGGGGTTGGGAATCTCCACAGAACGCGCTAGCTACCTTCATACCCTTGATGATAGTTTTCCTTGGCACTCTACGTTTAGCTAGATTCGTGAATGAAACATCAGATGAAGCCCGATTCTATGGACTACCTACTCCTGCTCTGGCTTTGGTCATAATCCATCTCTCTTACCTTTTTGGATGGGGGGATATATGGGCTTATTCACCATATATAACATTAGCGGTTATAGGTATAATCGCTTCCCTTCTGTATACTGATATAAGATATCCTAAACCCCGAGGAAGACCATACATCATCATCGGGGGTCTGTTATTGGCTCTTTCTGTCGTCGGTTTCTTATCAGACCTGATATCACATGCTTACTGTAGATATATATTATCGATAACTATCTCATTCATTTTGGGTTATATTTTTATCTCACCTATCATAGTAAAAATATATGGAAAATAGCAAGGACGATATGGATAGAAAATTACTAGAAGCTGAAAAATATTTTGACTGTGAAGATAGAGAAAGGATATCATTCGAACTGGGTATAAAACTTGGTGCTCTATTCCATCAGTTTGTAGGTACGCCTGTGAGCTCCAAAAATATCAAAAAACTAGAGAGGGCGATGGAAAGCACTACTGAGAGTCAAGCCTTCGTCAGTTCTGCAGAAGTCGAAATAAAGCCTGAAAAGTCCTCGAGATCAGAGGATGGTCCCTTCGACTATACCACTTTAAGCGGTGAGATGATAAAGGCTAGAGTAGAGATAGAATATGATGGGCTAAGGGCGGTAGGCAAGATGAAATATATAGAAAATATGAAATATCCATTGATGTTCCTTGAGAGCATTGAAGGATAGATACAGCTCATATCCCAACAATTAATAAATAGTTGAAACGCATTATTAACGACCCAACAGAGGATCGATAGGAAATGGCTAAAAGTCTAAAGATAGGTATAAGCGGGCCTTCTGGTATGCAGAAATCAGAGACCATAAAGGCGATAATAGAGATGCTAAAAGAGGAGGAGATCTCGATCGGTGGTATGTTAACAGAACCCATCATGGAAGAGAACAGGAGAGTGGGGTTCCAAGTCATGGACTGGCAGACAAGAGAGAAAGCCGTATTCGCACATTTAGATCTGGATTCATCTGTGGAAGTTAAGGGATACGGCGTAGACCTGGACTCACTCAATGAAGTAGGTGTAAAAGCGATCCGGAACAGTGCCAACGAAACCGATGTGATCCTAGTGGACGAAATAGGTAAGATGCAGGTAGAGAGTGAAGAGTTCTACGATACCGTTAAAAAAGTTTTAGAGGTTGATAAGCCTATCATATTAACATTCGAGAAAAAATCTCGTAATCCGCTTCTCCAGGAGATAAGAAGGCGAGACGATGTCAGGATGTTAGAATTGACTGACGTTAATAAAGATCTTTTACCCTACAAAGTGTTAGACCTGATAAAAGATGATATAAAGGGCGGTTGAAGTTGGACCTGATAGAGGTACAAGAGGGCGAGGTATCAATCGAAGTCCCAAATTTTATCGATTCAAAAGGGCCTAAAGGGAAAGGAGACGGTGTATTTTATAATCCATCGATGGAGAAGAGCAGAGATATATTCATATCATTTTTGAAAAGCTGGTGTAACGAGGATACCAGGTTATTAGATGGTATGGCCGCATCCGGAATCAGGGGTATAAGAGCCAAAAAAGAAAGCCAGGTCTCGGATGTTACCATAAATGACGTTTCTGAAAATGCTGTGGGATTGATAAAAAAGAACGCTGAAAAAAATGCAGTGCAGGCGGATATCACCCAAGATTCCATAGAAGAACACATGTTGAAAAGAAGATATCGATATGATCACATAGATATCGACCCTTTCGGCACCCCTGTCCCTTATTATCCACTAGCTGCTAGGACGGTCTCTCATGAGGGGGTGGTAGGAGTGACCGCAACCGACACTGCTGTACTCTGTGGAACCTATCCACAAACTTGCTATAGAAGATATTCTTCAGAACCAGCTAATAATTGGTGCAGACATGAAAACGGTCTGAGGATCCTCATCGCCTACTGCGCTAGAGAGGCAGCTAGACATGATAGATGGATCAAACCTTTATTATCTTATTACGAAGGACATCACTTCAGAGCGTACTTGCAGATAGGCGAAGGTAAGAGCAGAGCAGACGATTGTCTACAAAATTTAGAAAGGGTGGTTTTCGAAAACGGTGATTGGAAATACGGATGTAGTTCTACAAAAAAGAACAGAGGTCCTTTTTGGACAGGAGATCTATTTTCTAAGGATCTACTCGAAGATCTAAAACCCGTAGGTGAATTAGACGAGGATCTCATATCTCTTTGGAAAGGAGAATCAAGGCACTCGGCTTTCTTTTACGACACCAATGAGATAAGCAGTATTTTGAAAGTCGCACCGCCACCTATGAAAGATATAGAGAAGGGATTGAATGATAATGGATTTGAAAGTTCTAGGACCCATTTTTCTTCCACAGGTATTAAGACGGATGCCTCCTACGAAAATTTTGAGGAGCTATTTTTAGAAGCCTCTTCCTAAACCCGCCTATCGAAATGTACTACAGGACATTTTCCTAAACATTTACCACAGTTAACACATCTTTCAGGATCTATCTTTATACCTTCCTCAAAAAACAGTGCATCATTCTGACATCTTCCTACGCAGACTCCACATTCTACACAATAAAGTGCTTTTTTATGGATCCGGAGGACTTCCTCCCTACCAAGGTCTTCATTAGAGATGTTTTCCTCACTAGAGATCGCATTTAGTAGATTTTTAGTCCTCGCATGTTCCAACATCTCCTCTATAGAACTTGTGATATCCAGCGCTTCACAACTCTCTATATCGTCTTCAAGAAGATCGCCCATGTTTTCTGGGACGTCCAACCATCTCCAAAGACCCAACTCTATCCAATCTTCTGATAGGTCGTTCTCATCAGCATATCTACGCAGGGCTTTTTCAAACCTTTCATATTCTGGAAACTCTTCTTTCAGCTTATCCAACTCCGCCAGATCAGAAGCGGGGCAGACCCAACAACCTATCCTTTCAAAGCCTTTTTCGTACCATTCATTCCATTCGGCGTCCTTTGAAAAAAGGTAAAGCCAAACATGAAAAGCGGTCCAATCCTGGATAGGTGAAGCAGAGGTCTGACCAGGCACCCACGGGTTGTCCCAGGTGCTACCTTGATCCATCCTCTGCTGTGACTCATATCTCCTTTGACCTATAAAGGAGAGAACTCCGTCATCGTAATTTTCATCTATCAACCGAGAAGTGGGGCCTAATTTACAGGTCTTACAGCACCATCGGTAATCTCTAGCAGAGGGACCAAAATGATCTAGATTATTCCAATATCCGCTTTTAGCTTTTCTCATATGAAGTGTGAGATCATACTTTTTTGATATCTTCTCCACGTTTTCTAGGGTCTCAGGTAATTCGATACCGGTATCGATGAATATCATGTCGGGATCCATTCCAGCATCGAGCAGTAAGTGGAGTGTCGCTAAAGAATCCTTACCGCCGCTGTAGGCTACAGCTGTAGGTAGGTCATGCTTCTCTACTTCTTCCTCTATGAATCCGATAGCTTTTTCCACCCTATCTTCGATATGATGTCGATTGGCTTCGACTACATCATTCCAACTGGCTTTTTTATCATCGGGCGAGTGATCAGATATCCGCCATCTATTTTTCACACCTCTTCCTGAATCAGCTTCGATCAACTCTTCTCCCGAAAATCTAGCGGAACCGGAGCATATCACATTACCCGAGTGATCGCTAACTATAACTTCATCTCCATCCGATATAGATGTATCAGCATCCGTTATCCCTGGAGCGAGCACGCTTCCGCCACTCAATATGGGTTCTACGGCACCTTTATCGACTTCAACAAATCCTTTCGAGGGACTTTTCAAACCTTCCCAGGGTCTCAAGATGAATTCATAAGGATCTTCACCGTTCAATTTTTTTTCGGGATTGTATCTTAAAGCCCCTATGACTTTTCCATCGACAATCACTTCGTCCATCCTGTCCCTGTATGGTATCCCGTTCAAAACGATCGGCTTTCCATCTGAAAATATCTCGTAAGAATAACCTTCCCCCCACTGTTTATCGATAGTCTCTCTTATCAACTCGATATCCTCTTCAAATGCGGGTCTAACATCGCCGGGTGGAGTTATCTCTACCTTCTCCGCTTTTTTTCCACAGGATCCACACTCACCTTCTTCCACTACAGGCACATTGCACTCTTTACACCAATGTAAGTGTACTTTGCCTAGTCTGACCAATGACATATCTATTGAACTGTTGGGAAGTCCCCGATATTAAATCTTTCGTTCATATCGATCCTACTGTAAGTCATTCAACTTTGGTGATATCCTCATCCTCTACGTGTTCTTCTACTTTTTTTTCTACATTTCCTCTAGCCAATCTATCCAAAAGGGCTTTATCATCCTCATGTAGGATTATGTGGTCTATATCCATCTTTTCGTAATTCTCGACGATCTCATCAGCTATAATCTCAGTCTTCCTGATCCTGACCTCCGTAGGAATACCAGTTTCCTTGGTAATCTCGAGTATATCTTCCGCATAATCATCAACCTTTTTCTTTTTATCCTCGATCACTGACTCTTTAAATTCTTCCGACGTCTTCTTTCCCAACCTGGTATCAAGCGTATCTTTTATTTTCGGTTCTTCGATTATCTTCAGAATTATAATTTTAGTTGGTCTTTCTTTTCTGATCTTTCCTCTAATCATCTCAAGAGAAGCTTCTGGGTACGGTTTTTCATAACACGCTATCAACAGGACGTTATCATCTATCTCTTCATCTTTTTTCCCATCCATCTAAAATCCACCTCACCAATAACCTAGGAGTCGCCACCAACCTAACCCGATCGTGAGGAAAACCGCCAATCCGATCAAAACGAGTATCAAACCGGGAAGCAGGAAATCTTTTTGATCGAGGTATCCAGTAGAATAGACTAGCGCGGAACTGGGTCTTCCAACGACTAACATAAATGCAAACGCACTGGGGAACGCGACCAAGAATACCGGCAGTGTGTCTGAATAACCCAAAAATATCATCGCTGAAAGCGCGATAGGCAGAACGACACCGGTTGTGGCAGAACTGCTCATCAGATTTGCCAGAACTACCGTTAAGATCGTAAAAAGTGTCAATAACAACAGAGGACTTTCACCACCGATATCCAGTATTGAAGTAGCGATGAATTCTAACGTGCCGCTTTCACCTAGTATGAAAGAAAGCGAAACAGCTCCACCGATCAAGAATATAGCTCCCCACGGCATCTTTTGTACGATATCATCCCAGCTGATGGTGCCAGTCATAGCGATCACTACTGTGACCAATACAGAGATGACCGCTAGTCCTATATACTGGCCCACAAAGGCCCACGCGATGAAGGCAGAGATCAGGAAACCCAAAGCCTTCGCTTCACCCATAGAGAAAGCGCCCATATCTTGAACTTCTTCTCTCAATTTATTCCTAATCTTCCCCATCTCTACTTCTCTTATTTTAAATAATTTTTTTAATACAAAATAAAGTATGAAGGTCATTATTATTACCACGGGTATTGCGGCGATGAACCATTCCACAAAAGATATGTATTTCCCAGTTTCACTGTGATAAATCTCTACGGCTAGGATGTTTCTAGCACCTCCCAAAAAAGTCGCTATACTGCCTATACTGGTGGAAAAAGTGAGTGCTAAAAGAGTAGATTTAACAAAGTTCTTGTCAAGTTCCTTATCCTCATATACAGAAAAAACGGTTAAAAGTACCGGTATAAAAAGTGCAGCGACGCCGTTACCGGGCATAAGCATGGAGAGAAATGATCCGATAAGTATGACGCCTAGTAAAAACTGCTGTGGAGTGTCCCCGAATCTTTGTAAAACCTTTAGAGCGATCCTTTTGTGAAGTCCCTGTTTTTCGACAGTAGAGGCCAAAATAAATGCACCGATCAAAAAGAAGATAGAAGAGGATGCGAATCCCGTGAAAGCCTCTTCGGGAGTTATAATGCCTAAAAGGACTGAGGAGGAGATTATCAAGAACGCGGTGAACATGTAAGATATCGGGGTGAGTGCCCAAAAATAAATTGCCAAAAAAAGTAGAGCCAGACCATAATACTGCTGTGCCTGAGCAACATCTGTTGCGATCCGATCAAATGAAAAAATCAGAACCAAAAAAATAACTAGACCTATTACTGTCTGGACCTTATCATTTCTCAGATAGTCCATCCGATCCATAGAGGTTTCGATGAGCTCATTATCGGGTTCTTCAGGGGTGTTTTCATCATCCATTTTATATCCCCCAAATCATCCAGTGTGTTTTATTCATTCTAGCAAAGTGACCTTATCTTCACCTAAAGTTTTTAGGACCTTACGAGACACGCTTCCTTCCATCATCCTTCCGATGGAACTTCTTGTTGGGGTATGTATTATGACGTGATCAACTGACCTCTTACTGAATTCATCGATGATTTCCGATGCTAAGTCATAGTTTATCCCGATATGGACTTCGTATGGTATGTCAAACCTTTCAACCATCTTGATCAATCCTTTAGCTAATCTATCGATCTTTTCTTTCTGCTCTTTTCTAAGGATATCTGCTAATTTTTTCTTATCTCTAAAGCCTATATTTGCATCGATCAATTCAGATGAACGTTTTTCCTCCAATAGTTTCAAAATGATTATCTTTTCAGGTGATGCGTCCTGGATCTTTCCTCTGATATAATCTAAAGATTCTTCAGAATATTGTTCTCTATAACAAGCTATCATCAGATTTTTATCATCTGTTTCAAAGCTATTCTCATCTTTATCTCGAGCGGACTTTATATCTTTATAACTCATATGATATTCCTTCCCCCTTTGATCGGTATGATATAGATGTTATGTTCCTTATCCACATCACTCTTAATGGGAACCTCATTTATAAATTTTTGATATCTTAAAATGGTGAAGAGATCTGATGTCTTATCACCAATACCCGAGTAATCTCCACCAACCTAGACCTATCGTCAGGAATATTGATAAACCGATTATGTTGAGGATTAGGCCCGATATCAGGAAATCCTTCTGATCAAGATGGCCGGTCGAGTAAACCAATGCGGCGCTAGGAGTACCTACGATGAACATGAAAGCAAATGCACTGGGAAGCGCCACTAAGAAAACTGGCAGTATATCTGGGAAGTCCATCACCCGCATCGCAGAAAGCGCTATCGGTAGAACCACACCGGTCGTCGCAGCGTTACTCATGACATTCGATAAGACAGCGGTAAGGGTTGCGAACATAGCCAGCAGTAGGAAAGGATTCTCACCGACCATGTCAAGCAGAGTAGTGGCTATGAATTGAAGTGTCAGTGATTCGCTCAATATGAATCCTAAAGATATTGCTCCGCCGTAAAGGAATATAGTACCCCAGGGCAGTCTCTGAGATATATCGTCCCAACTGATAGTGCCTGAAAGAGCTATCACCACGGAAATGAATACCGCGATCACTCCCATGCCGAATACCTGTCCTAGTACTGCCCAGGCTACAAAAGCAGATATCAGAAATCCAAGAGCCTTGGCTTCACCCATCGAAAAATCTCCCATCTCGTCGACCTGGGAGCCGACTTCTCTCAATAGGCGGTCCATATCGACCCCGCTGACGTCGAATATCTTTATGAGGACGAAATAAACAAAGAAAGTCATCAAAAGTACCATCGGTATCGCAGCGACGAACCACTCCACAAAAGAGATCGATTTACCGGTTTCAGCATAGTAGATCTCTATAGCCAAAGGGTTTCTAGCTCCACCAAGAAGTGTCCCCATACTACCCACGCTGGTAGAAAATGATAGACCGAGTAGACTCGCCTTTATGAAATGAGGGTTCAATTCACCTTCATCGAATATAGAATATATGCTTAAAAGTACCGGTATGAAAACAGCGGCTACACCGTGGGCCGGCATCGTCATAGAGAGAAAAGAACCTATGAGTACAATTCCTAAGAGGAATCGCTTTGGATTGTCTCCAAATCTCTTTAAAACTGTCAATGCTATCCTCTTATGAAGGCCGTATTTTTCTATTGTCAGACTCAAGATGAAGGCTCCTATAAGGAAGAAAATAGTGGTAGAGGCGAAACCAGTAAATGCATCGGTCGGTTCGATGATACCGAGCATCACTGAAAAGGATATGATCAAAAAGGCGGTGAACATATAGGATACAGGGGTCAAAAGCCAGTAATAGATAGCTAGGAACAGTAATGCTAAGCCATAGTACTGTTGAGCGGTAACGGTATCTGGAGCCATCTGATTGAAGATCAAGATCAAGATGCCGAATATGATGAGACCAATGACTCCCTGGACCTTATCTTTCTTCAGATGTCTTAGTATGATCAGATCTGGATTGGTGATCCTCGATATCAAGTCGTTAGTCACTTGACTCATATTTACCCCGGTATTATATTATTTAGATAGTATGCACTTATAATAGCTGAGCCTAAGTTGTCAAAGCGAAAGTGACGAAAGGCCTCACTCCAATAGCGTGACCTTCTTAGTATCTACACCCTTTTTAACATTTTCCGATACACTGCCCTCCATAACTTTGCCTAGAGGGCCTTTTTTGGGCTCATGGATGATCACATGATCTACATCCATATTTTCGAACTCTTCTATTATCTCCTGCGCTACGTTCTCTCCCTTTCTCAGATGGACTTCTGAAGGAATATCGAATTTCTCGATGAGTTCGATCAGATCCTCTGCATATCTATCCGCCTGTTCTTTTTTTTCCTTTTTCACCGATTCGAGAAAGTCCTTCTTGCTTTCTACACCGATATTAGCGTCTACCATCTCTGGAGTTGACTTCTGTTCGATGGCTTTGAGTACTATTATCTTCTCGGGTCTCTCCTGGTCAATTATCTGTTTTATAACATCCAAAGATCCCTTAGTGTAATTTTCTCTATAACTGGCTATCATCAGTGTTTTAACCGCTTCAGTTCTCTTTTCGTCTTTCCGTTTCATCACTTTTTTCTTTGGTTTAGGTTCTTCTCCCATCTTTTCACTGTTTCTTTTCGATTCTGATCCCATAGAAGAGACAACCTCCGATAAATATAAGCATATCCGCGGTCGATATATCCTCTTGCTTCTTTTTGGCCATCTACTAACAGTAAATAATATCTATTATAAAATCTTTTATGCACTCCAACGGCGTAAAAATCCGATGGTTTGAAATACCTGTGTTACGATATTATAACGTCCGGTTATACCGGGCACTGTCCTGTTGGGTCCCCCTGTGATATGGATGAAACGTCCTAAAGGTGATCAGGGACCAACCCCAGGACTGGACATACCCCTGGTCTGAGTCAGGGAGGGGAGTTGGATGCACCTGACGATGAACCGACCCGTTACGGCCAGGGGACATCTTATCTAGGAGCCAAAAATGAAAAAACCGATAAAGAAATTAGAGTGCCCTAAATGCGGCAGCCGAAAGATATTTCCAGAAACTGCATTCATAACTGGATACAAATATCACTGCGAAGACTGCGACTACATGGGACCTTTCGTTATAGAAACAGATGTAAAACAAGAATAGAAAGTTAAAGGATTTTAAGATCAGTTTAAATCATTTTATGCGTACATGACTTGTTTTTTGATCTTCCTTTCCGTAGAATCTGAAAGGACTTTTTCAAGTGCATCCAAGAAGTCTTGACTTCGGACTTTGTCCCCTTCATCTCTCCTTATAGAGAACATGCCGGCCTCAGTGCAGATAGCTTTTATGTCCGCACCGCTGGCCTCCTCGCTCTCCGAGGCCAGTAATCCTAAGTCTATATCCTCGGCTACATCCATCTCCTTCATATGGATCTTGAATATGTCTCTTCTAGCTTGGTAGTCGGGTTTCGGTGTTTCGATTATCCTGTCGAACCTACCCGGTCTCAAAAGCGCTTTGTCGAGTAGTTTTGGTCTGTTGGTTGCTCCGATCAACTTGACATCTCCAAGAGGATCGAAACCATCCAATTCAGAAAGGAGCTGCATCATGGTCCTCTGCACCTCTCTATCTCCAGAAGTCGCCTGCTCTTGTCTTTTAGTAGCTACGGAATCCAATTCATCAATGAAGATAACTGATGGAGATTTCTCCCTAGCCATATCAAATAATTCCCTGACCATCCTTGCCCCTTCGCCGATATATTTCTGTACAAGTTCAGAGCCAACTAGTTTGATAAAGGTCGCATTCGTACGATTGGCAACAGCTTTTGCCATCATAGTCTTTCCAGTACCCGGAGGGCCTACAAGTAGAACAGCCTTCGGAGGGTCGATACCAACATTGGAGAATTTCTCCGGATAAAGAAGAGGTTCTTCAACAGTCTCTCTGACATCTCTTATCTGGTCCTTCAATCCTCCGATATCATCATAAGTTATCTCAGGTTTGTCGACTAACTCCGCACCCATTATATCTGGATCAACTGGAGACGGCAGAACTTCTACCACCGAAAGGGTCTGTTTGTTCAATGCAACCCTTGTCCCCGGTGTGAGATCATTATTTGGTAAAAAGTCGGCAACGTTAACGATAAAGTCTGGACCGGTCGAACTCTCTATAACAGCCTTGTCTTCAGGTAATAATTCTTTGACCTGTCCGACCAAAAGTGGTGGTTTTTTCAGCCTAGCTACTTCTTTCTTCAGCTCTTTTGTTTCCTTCTTAAGTCTCTCCAATTCATTCCTCACGTAATCGTCCCTTGTAGAACTAGGATAGTCGTCCGCTCTTTCGGCGTGTTTCTTCTGTAGTTCCTCGATTCTTTGAGTCAACTCTTTTGATTTCCCACTCAAATCTTCTTCGTCCAAATGACCACCGTCTATTACTTATTTTACGATACGGCTGCGTTATAAAGATTGTGGTAATTTCTCTCTGGAACCTAATTTTTATCATCCAGATGGGTATTCAATCTTTTGATCGCGTGTTTTTTATCCTTTTCAGAGACTTCAGCCTTCTCTATATCCTCTTCCAAAACACTGACCGTGTTGTCGTAAACCTCTTTATCGACGGGATACGGCGTCCCGTCCTTTCCACCATGAGCAAAACTATACTTGACCGGATCCTTCCAACTAACTTCAGAACCATAGATCAGATCTGAAACAAGAGCTAGAGCTCTGATCTTTTTGGGACCCATGCCTTCCAAGCTTATCAGTTCTTCGTAATCGTCTGGCTGGATCTCATAAGCTCTTTCGAGCGTTCTCCATCCCCTCTCGGTGATGTCCATATCCAATACGGCATGATGTGAAGGCATCTCAAGTTCTCTTTTCCCAAAATCGTTCAAGGAGGTCTGTCCACTTTTATCAAGATACTTCCTTAAATGTGTAGGATCATCGTTCACAAGATCTACACTTATATCTCTTGCCTCTTTACTCTGTTTATCCGTCATATTCAATACTTTCTCAGCTTTTCTGTCACAGGATACACCCTCATGAGGTTCTTCGACCATATCATCAACATTTTTAGATAACCATTGATATCTTCTTGCATAACCTTTATCCTCCTTCATCCCCTGCTGTACTACCCCCCATTCTGAATCTTCTGAGACTATAAAGCAGTGATGATAGAGTTGATAATCGTCTTGAATACAGGAGTTATCTATCTTTGCAGAGGTTTTAGAGTTATCGACCAATCGATCCAAATCAGAGGGTTCAATAGAAAAAACATCTTCCAAGTCTTTTATTTCCCGAGGTGTCTTTCTGCTAACTTTACCTTTTCCTCCAGTGATGGCTAATCCATGTTGAACAGGATCTAAGGCCTCCTTCAAAGCACCACAGGTTGTCGTGGTAGTACCACTGGAATGCCAATCAAAACCGATAGTACATGAAAAAGCCTGGAACCAATGGGGATCAGTTATCCTCCTTAAAAATTCATCCTGTCCGAAATCATCGATGATGACTTCGCTTATACCTTTGCTGAGTCGCACCATCCTTTCAAAAAGCCATCTAGGGGCACTGCCTCCATGTAAAGGTAGGTCCGTAGTACCTTTCCTTTGCATCCTTTGATCACATCCGATAAATAGAGTATAACTTTTGCCCTCGAAGCTCAGATAATAAAATAAAAAAACATAAGCTAATCATTTTTTTCTGTATTTACTTTTGAGTTTTTTCATATCTCGTCTGATCGCACGGTAAAACGACGGGAAATAGACTATGCTGGCTAGAGTTGCGATCACACCTATAGCCACATAGAATACTTCAGTATCACCCTGGTACGGTCTTATACCTCCTATTATAAAGCCCAACTCGTCTACTATCAGTCCCAGACCAAGACCATACATTATCGAACTTATCCTAGCTATCGTCTTACTCCAATAATTTATAGCCAACCATGCGGATGCGGCTAGAAGTATTATACCGTAAGTTATATGATGTATGTGGTATCCTCCCAAAACCACGTTTCTACCTACAGTATAGGTGACTTCAGGTGTAACAGCACCCGCTGCTTGAAAATAGATCACCCAGAGCCTAGCTGCCAAGAAACTTGTCAAAAATGAGATGGAAATAAGAAATGGAGTAGACCGCCTACGTTTAAATATTTCCCTTTTGATTTTTTTTACGAAATACTCGCGGACCTCCTCTTGATCCTCTTCTTCATCCATACTACTAATAAACAAGACGGATTGTTGATTAAAATCTTTCGCTACATTTAACAGTATATCATATCCTGAACATCAGGGAACTGCATAAACAACACATTCTTCAGACATGTAGATCAACTCAAAGCTCTCATGATACTTCTCCACCAGGTCTGGGTTCAGCGGTCTCGGATTTCTACCCAATTCTATAGCTGCTCCCTTTTCCATCTCCTCATCCCACAGTATATAGCTAACATTATTGCTCTCTAGATCATCTAAAGCGCGATCAAGATCAGAAGAGAAGTACATATCATGACCATCCCTCCAAGTCAAGTTGTCGTTTCCAACAGAAAAAAGCGCGTTGCTCATCCTGTGATCTGTAGCTATCCTCCTTTCTGTGGAGTGTTTAGCCCAAAAAGCCACTTCCATATCTTCAGATTCGATGCCTTCAGTGAAACCTCCAGCTCTTTCCTGAGATGGATATGATAGAGGTACGAGAAAAGAGGATAAAAGGATCACAAACACACCTAAAACCAGAGTTTTACGTTTACTATCGATTGGATTAAAAATGATGTTTTCAAAATGAAAGAGACCTATACCAAAAAGTAGTGAGACAGTGAAAAGTAAGAAAGTGAACTGCCTCATCGGTAAAAGAGAACTGCTGTCGAAAACAAAACCTATAGTTATTGAAAAAATAACAAAAGAGAACCATCCTATTATGGTGGGGCCCTCTTCGACCGTTTTGATTATCTTTCTTGATCCCAAGGCGAACAATGATAAGACAACGATCGGAAGATAAAGAAATACGGTACTGCCGAGCTCTATCTGCCGGACAGGTAAAGTACCTAAAGCCACACTTATCATTAAAGGAACTGTCACGAGAAGAGCTAAAGAGGAAAAAAACAGAAAAGAACGAAGGCTCTCTTTGTGAAAATTTATAGGTACGAAAAAATCGATATTTCTTCTGAATCTGACTAAAAACTCGGAGAGTATCAGTAAAATAAAAGGCACCACCAAGACGGTGTAGGAAGGAAATATAAGGGCATCTTTTATCCTCCTCTGTCCAAAGGGTACAGAATAGAATATCCAATATGCAAAAGTTGTAACCATCATTATCAGCAATAATCGTGTCCTGAAGGTATCTTCCTCCCTTTCTTCCTTTCTCCATATTTTAGATACATATATACCTCCGAAGAAAAACAAAATGAGAAAATAAGTAGAAAAATGATGTGTGATGATCAACGATGATAGTACTACAAACAAGGGTAGTATCTTCTTCACTCTACTGTCCAAGGTACAGAGCGTCAATGAAAGTATCAAAAGCATGAAAAAAAATCCCAAGGTTTCCGGACGCGGGTGTGAATATCCGTAAATGAGTGGAGGTAGGACGGTGAAAAAGAACGCAGAAAGTATAGCAGGTCTCCAGTCATCCATAACCTTCTTTACTATCAGGAAAACGAAAAGTGGCGAAAGAGCAGAAAATACCACCGGGACAAAAACCATCGAATGTACCAGGTCGACGCCCGATAGTAAATGGAAACCTCCTCCTAATATGAAGAGGCCGGGAAAAAACGGATAAGCTTTACCCCATCCGTCTATCGAAAGATAGGCTCCTCCCGTGTCCACCCATCGATGTGTATAATAGATATATTCACCACAGTCCATACCCCATAAAGTGTACTCGAAGAGAGGTATGGTACTGATCAGTACCGAGAAGCTGATTATGCTTATCAACGCGAACCAACCTGATCTTCTCATCTATACTACAAAGAGATTAAAGTTATAATATCTTTTTCAACGGCTTAGTAAAACTTTTTAATCCTAGTTTAGATTTGAGAACTATGGATATAGAAAGATATGCCAGGCATCACGTCCTACCTGAGATCGGTGAAGAGGGGCAATCAAAGATAAGAGAAAGTTCCATCGCCATCTTTGGACTCGGTGCACTGGGCTCTCCGATCACCGATGCATTAGCTAGAACGGGAGTCGGTCGGCTAAAACTTGTAGATAGAGACTTCGTTGAGAGATCTAACCTTAACCATCAAATACTCTTCGACGAATCTGATATCGGCAAACCGAAAGCTGAAGTCGCAGAGAGAAGAGTTCGTGAGATCAACTCTGACATAGATGTCGAAAGTGAAGTGACAAATATAGATGCAGAAAATATCGAAGAGATTATCAGCGACGTCGATCTGATCATGGATGGAACGGATAATCTTGAGATCAGATATCTGACCAATGATGCCTGTGTGAAACATGGAGTCCCATGGATATATACCGCCGTTCTTGGAACTTACGGGTTGACAAAAAATATCATCCCTGGTGAGAACGCATGTCTTAGGTGTTTTTTTCCAAAAAAACCAGCTGCTGGAAGTTTAGATACGTGTGAAACAGCTGGTGTATTGTTCACGCTGCCTAGGATTATGGGGAACATAGCCGCAACAGAAGCCATCAAATTTTTGATGGGGAAAGAGATTAGAGAGGGTCTACTAACATTCGACGTTTGGGATTATGATTTTGAGATCACAAGAGTAGATAGAAGAGTGGATGAATGTGAAACATGCAGTAAAAAAGAATTTAGTTTTTTAGAAAGTGAGGAAGACACGGTAACGGAACTCTGTGGTAGAGATTCAATTCAAATAACCCCTGCAGGAGATCTCTCTCTAGACCTGGAAAAAATAGCTAAAAGATTCAAAGATTCCAAAAAGATGGGGCAAAAGATGGTCAAAATCTCTGCCGGCGGATACGAATTGAACGTTTTCGGGGACGGCCGAGCCATAATCGAAGGGACAGATGATCCAAAAAAAGCAAAGAGCCTGTACTCACAGTACATCGGAAAATGATTTCAAAGAGATATCTTTTCGAAAACCATTTCATCCAGGATACGTGATAAATCCATGTTTTTCTCTTCCTCTATAAGTTCCTCAGCCTCACTACTGACCCTTGGCTCCTCTGGAGTCAACATACAGCAGATAGTAGGCCGGATAGATATCTCATAAGTACCTATCTCTCTAGCTATAGCTATGATCTCGTCCTTATCAAGACCGATCAGCGGTCTGAATACTGGGATATCTACGACATCATCGGCTGTAGACATATTACTCAAAGTCTGAGATGCTACCTGACCCAAGGATTCACCGGTCACAAGTGCATCGGCGTTAGTCCTCTCGGCCAATCTTTCCCCTGCCCTGAACATCATCCTTCTGCAGAGTATGCAGCGGAGATGCTCGTCTCCTTTACTACCGATCTCTTTTTGAACGTCTCCAAAACTCCCTGAGAAGGTCTCAAGTCCCCTATGAAGACTATTCAACTTTTTAGATAATTCTTTGACAGTCTCGATGGTTTTTTCATCAGTGAAAGGTCTATTATCGAAATACAATAAATTGACTTCGGCACCGACCTCCGACATCAAGTGTGCCGCAACAGGAGAATCTATTCCTCCAGATAGCAGAACTATAGTTTTATAGGACATCTGATAAAAAGTTATACTGCGTCATTTATTAATATATCGATGGAATTTAGGATGTTCAAGGATGCGAAACGGGAGATATTCGAAAAAAATCCGGTCGGAATTTTTATAAGCATCTCATACTATAAAGAAATCGGTAGGATTTAGCGCGACTCAAGATCGATAAGAGGAAAAGATTTATAATAGAAATCATTCTACCCGAAAAGGCTAATAGATATGAACAGGGAATATACCCGCTTCGAGAAGGCTAGGATAATCGGTGCCCGCTCCATCCAGTTGTCTATGGGAGCTCCGACTATGTTGAGAGACGACGCTGGTGGTCCGGTAGATCCGGTAGATGTCGCGATTAGAGAATTTGATAAGGGTGTTATCCCTATAACTGTAATAAGAGAGGATGAACAATGACCGACGAAGAAAACGATGTAGAAGAAGATGAAATGTTGGTGCCTGAAGACACTTATCTGACCGCAGGTATACATATCGGAACGCAGCAGAAAGCGAAGGATATGGAACCGTTTATATTCAAAGTCAGGGACGACGGACTTTTCGTGTTAGACGTGGACCAAACAGAGGAAAGGATAAGGACCTTGGCCAAGTTCCTCTCACGTTATGAGCCAAGAAGGATACTACTGGTCTCGGCCAGGCAGTACGGTAAAAGACCGATCGAGATGTTTTCAGATGTGATAGGGACTTCAAGTATCGCAGGCAGATTCATACCCGGTACACTAACCAATCCGTCTCTAGACCACTTTATAGAGCCAGAAGTACTGGTTGTAGTAGATCCATCGGCTGATCGCCAAGCTGTCAAAGAAGCTGTCAACGTCGGAATACCGATCGTCGGTTTGGTCGATACCAACAATATGCTTAAGAATGTAGATTTTGCACTGCCGACCAACAACAAAGGTAGAAAATCACTAGCTCTGTTATTCTGGTTATTGGCTAGAGAGATGAAGCTGGAAAAAGGAGAGATCGAGGAGAGAGACGAGTTCGATTACGAAGTAGAGGACTTCGAACAGAGTCTATAAAAACCCATTAAAACTTTTGAATCCCTATTTTACTTTTCTTTAGTATATCGATTTGAATCAAAAGATAAGGCTCAGAGACTGTAAACTCAGTAAAGATCAAAAAAATATTTTCTAGAAGTGGGTTTTTACGGTCAATAAAGTCTAACAGTTTCTAGATTTCTAGGCGCTCTAGTCTTTATACCATATTTTTTGTATATAGTACTCGCTAGATTACGGGCTTTGCTCTCCTCGCCGTGGCTGACTAGAACTCTGTTCGGGTTCGGCTTCATCTTGCTGATATAATGGAGCAACTGTATCCTGTCACTGTGACCAGAAAAACCTTCACAGGTGTAGATGTTCAAATTGATAGGGATATCTATCTTATTACCTTTTTCAGTCATGGTCACTTTATCGTATCCCTTCTGGATCTTATTACCCAAAGTACCTTCAGCCTGATAACCTACAAATATCAAAGTTGACTCGGGATCGTCGGCCCATGCCTTAAAGTACTCGAGTACGGGTCCCCCATTCATCATACCGGCGGTAGCTAGTACTATCGCGGGTTCGTCGCTGTCACAGATATCTTTCCTGTCCTCCATACTGCCGACTTCTTTGAAGTGGTCCGACAGGAATGGATTCTCGTCTTCATGGAATATCTTGTTCTTCAACTTACTATTCAGATATTCTGGATAGGCAGTATGTATGGCTGTTGCCTCCCATATCATCCCGTCTAAATACACTGGAGCTTCTGGGATGTCACCATTCCTCATAGCCTCCTCTATGACCAACATGACTTCTTGTGAACGACCTACAGCAAATACTGGCACTATGACTTTTCCGTTGCGGTTGTTGAGTGCTTGATCGAGTATATCTTTGAGTTGCTCTACGGCGTCTTTTCTACTAGGTTGTAGATCATCATATCCTCCATAGGTAGATTCCATGACTACAGTTTCTACCCGCGGGAAATTATTACTAGCCTGGTTGAACAACCAAGTGTCATCATATTTAAGATCCCCAGTGAAGGCAACGTTATAATCTCCATCACCTATATGCATATGAGCTATAGAAGATCCGAGTATATGGCCTGCATTATGTAGTGTTAACCTGATATCAGGAGCGATATCAGTAGTCTCTCCATACTCTAGAGGTATCGTTCTCATCACCTGCTCTCTAACATCTTTGGACTGATAAGGAGGATCTCTTGCATCACTAACACTCACTTTTATATAATCCAGCTGGAGAAGAGCTGATAGGTCTCTCGTAGGAGCAGTAGTATATACCGGCCCTTCAAAACCATACTTGTAGAGCGACGGAATTATCCCACTATGATCAAGATGAGCATGTGTCAATACGATACCATCTATCTCCTCGAGCGGAAGAAGTTCTGGTGCATTCAAAAATGGAGTTCCTTCGTTATTTTGACTAGAGGCTGATGGGTTTATACCACAATCGATAAGGATTTTGCTGTCTCTAGTCTGCAGCAGATGAGCTGACCTTCCGACTTCCCGATAGCCACCTAAAGCCGTAACACGTGCAAAAGTCTCCCCATCACGAGTATCTCTGTTGATCTTTCTACCGACTTCCTGTAGAAATTTTTTTCTTTTATCCCTGACTTTCCTGAGAAACTGCCTAGTATCTTTTACCGTTTTAGACTCTATAGGAGGGGTCCTTATTACATCGACAGCCCAACCCGTTTCTCTTTTTATCTCATTCAGAAGTTTACCTTCCTTACCTATCGCTATACCAGGTGCCTTCGCTTCTATCGTGACTTCGCCGATGTCCTCTTTAAAATACATATCCGTGATCTCTGCTTCCTCTGGAACCAGCTCTTTTATCTTCTTTTCAACACTCTCTGGTTCGTCTAAAAGAGAAGGATCGGGTCTTACAGTGACCCTTCTTTTTAGTCTCTCGGCTAACTTTTTAACAGTATTTGCGTCTTCTGTAAATTTATCCATGTCCTTCGTATAAATGACTATGACCGATCCCTCGAACTGTATGTCGGTTATCCGGACACCTGACGGCAGTACTTCATCGATAGCTTCTTTCGCTTCGTTTAAAACATCCTCAACACTCATAGAATCCACTTTTTTAAATTTGTTTTTTGTTTTCCTTCATCATCAAACTATTGATCATCATATATTTCAAGGAAGTATCTAATGACTTCCTCACCACATCACAATAAAGAATTACTCATGTTTGTAAATAATAAAAATGGTTTTTACAGCGAGGGAAGATTCTTCTCTTCTCTCACCTTAGAGATCATCTGCTGTACTTCTTCCTCCTCAAGTCTTTGAAATCCTTCTTCAGGAGTTATCTTTGCGACGTTAACTCCATCTCCAGACGCAGAGTCACGGCTACTCGAAACCAGCAGTGATAGCACCGCCAATTCAACACCTTCGTCGATGGTCATCTCTTTATTATAATGATCTTCGAGCACACCATATACGAACTGAGATCCTGATCCTTCAGCGACATACTCATCGGAGATAGCTCCGCCTAGCGCATCTATCGAGTATACTTTGCCTGTTCCCTCAGGATCAACGCCGCCGAGGACAAGCCCTACGTAATACGGCATCATCCTTCTACCCATCATTATATTGGAAAGCAAAGTAGTGGTCGCTTCAACAGATATATCCTTATTCCTTTTCAGTTCATAGAGTTCGACTTCCGAACTCAAGTAACGTGAAAGAGCCTGACCGTCACCTACTAGTCCAGCTATATTGAGTCCTATATTATCTGTGATCTTGAACAATTTCTTCGTATCCTTATGAGATATCATATGACCCTTCGTAGCTCTCTTCTCCGTTGCAAGTACTACGCCGTCTTCACAGACCAGACCTAGTGTGGTTGTACCTTTCTTGTTGTTTTTCTCATCCATGATTTCACACTCAACCCATTATTTCGAAATGTTTTCTAAGAACTTGTAAATCTACTCACATAAAACTTTTTCAGCGTTCATTCTTAAACCTGCACTCCTATTTAGATGTTTCCATCTTTTTATCTCGAATACCGGAAGACCTTGAATTATGATAGATATAAGATACCGAGTTCAGACTGTTCTTTACCAAATATGACTCGATCCTAAATCAATTTTACCTGTAGATAGACGGGCCGGTTTTTGTCGAGGAGACCTCTTCTTGGTCTGGTACTTTCGCTCCACCTAGGGACTGAAAATGAACAGTAGTTCTCATTCCGAGATTCACCACGTACTGTATAGTTTCAAAAAACAAACCTCTTCTCAATTCTTCCTCGTAAAGATGCTTTTTTATAACTATCGAATCCGGAAGATTGTCATCATCTCTTTGTATGTTGTATATATTAGAATCCTCTGCTAGGAGCATAACGAGAGCTTTTTCGAAACCAGACCTCTGTTTTTTATTCAATTTTTTGAGGACTTTTTTATGCTGATCGCTGACATTCAATTTGTAAACTACCTCGAGCCTCTTTTTATTTTTCTCAGGATTGCCGAGGAGAACAGTCCTTTTCCCGTGCTTCAATTGGATCAACCAGTTCAACGATTTTTGTTCACTAACTTTATACTCCCTTCCATCATCATCTAACCAAGATAATATCTGTTCTTTCATAACTAAAAGTTTGAATGGTTATTAATGTATTTTTGCACTGAGCTGATTAATAATTTGTTAATAATTTTAAATAGGGAACCTCATTTAGGATAAATCAAAAAGTAGATGTATGGATTTGAGCTGTGCTCAAACATTTTCTAGTTTTCATGGAAGAAGAATAAAATAATCGATATACTCAACTAAACTAATACGATTTCTATACCATGGAGAACGAAAAGTGGAACCATTATCATCAAGAAATCATCATCTATCCTAAGGGCGGGATATTCAGCCAAAATAGCAGATGCCGAACCGACCATAGAGAGCATTATTATAACCGGAAGAGAAAACCCGGTGAGTAATCTGAATAATACCATCGCAAGAAGAGACCAAGCTATGAATGGAACATAGGGATAAAATCCAGGCCTGCGATCCTGTATCTCGCCGATCATAGGATCGATAAGACCCATCCCTAAGAGACATATGAAAGCTAAATGCATAGGGAAGAAAAGTAGCGTTATACTAGCTGCAATAGACGCCCAAGCATAAGAAGCGAACTGCCTTTTTTCGTAGTCTCTCATACCATAAATACTGAAGCCAAAATACAATCGTAGACCCTCAAAAACAAGAACGCATGCCAATATCGCTATCAGAAAAGCATCTTTAGGATATCCCAGCAAAGTATCAGGTATAAGGTAGTATACAAGAACAACCCAGGTCATAGAGTGTATGATCCTTCTAGTCAATCTTTCTTCACTCATCTTCGCTTCCACCGAGATATTCTAAAGATCTACCTCGTTTGACCAATTTATCAAGAACTTTTGCTGCTCTGATAGTACTAGGATAGGCGGGAACGCCTTCTTTGTAAAATTTTTCCCTCCATTTGGGACCGGTCCTATCACCGATACAGGAAACAACGATAGGTTTGTCACCCTGGTGATACCACTTGGAAATAGACTCGACCATCTCTTCACCCACATATGGTGACTGGAATAATGCATAAAGAAGTATGCCGTCTATCTTTTCTTCATCCTGTAATATACGCAGTACGTCGTCGACCATATCATCGGTGACGTTGGCGGTCAGATCTATCGGATTATCGCTGGAAGCTATAGGCAATATTACCTCATCTAACCTTTCCTTGGTCTCAGGACTGAAAGAAGGGAGATTCAGTCCAAAACCGGGATCAGTATCCTCTAGATAATCTGAAGCAATCACTCCTGTACCTCCAGCACTGCTGATCACAGCTATATTCTCATCTTTGATGGGGCGATTCAACATAAGAGCTTCAGAGAAGTCAGTTAGTTCCCTTTCATCGTAAGCATTTATTATCCCCGCTTGCTTAGAGGCTCCTTTAACTACTCTATCAGAAGTAGAAGCCAAAGAACCCGTGTGGGACTGAGTCGCCTTTTGGCCTACTTGACTCCTCCCTCCTTTGAGCATGACTATAGGAGTGTCACTAGCCTTCCTTTTTGCTATCTCATAAAGCTCCCTTCCATCACTCATACTCTCGAGATAAAGCGCTATAACTTCTGTTTTTTCGTCATTACAAAAATATTCCAAGAGTTCGACTTCGTCTATGTCGAGTCTGTTGCCTATACCTACGAAGGCAGAAAGTCCGGTTTTGTGTTCGCATAGGGTCTCCATGAAGGGGGTTGCCATGAAACCGCTCTGGGATATAAAAGCTATTCCTCCTTCTCCTGGTCTTTCTACTCTATCTTCAGGAAGGAAAAACGTGTCTAAATCCACCGGGGGTAAAAGTACACCCATGGTGTTCGGCCCTAAAAGTCGGGTTTCACTGTTCTTAAGGATGTCCTTTATCTCTTCTTCTCTATCCTCACCTTCTTTTCCAGTCTCTCCAAACCCACCAGAAACTAGTATTATAGCACCGACACCAAATTCTACGCAGTCTCTAACGGCATCGACGGCAAATTTAGAAGGTATCGCAAGAACAGCTAGATCCACATCTTTCGGAACATCATGTATGTTGGTATAAAAGTTGTCTTCTCCCTGAGCTTTAGGATTTATCGCGAAAACATCTCGATCAGAACTCTTCAAATTATCATATATTATATTGCCCATCTTCTCGTCCCCACTGAGAGAAACGCCGAAGATCGCAACACTATCAGGATCCAATAGTTTATCTATATTTCTTCCTCTTTCGGTTCCGTCGATGCTCATGATACCACCGTAAAGGATCAAATCCGGTTCTAGCCATCATATACCCTTTTATTTATTTTTCGTCCTTTTCGCATATTTTCATTTTATGAGCAGATTTTTTATTCGATCGTCGTTTTCAATTACGACGATGATTTAAATACGACCTTATCTCTCTTTTCCGTCTTTTTAAATCGATCTATCATAAGCTTTTTATATATGAACAAAGACCCTAAGATACAGAAAAAACTACGACAATAGTGACAAGATTTCCAAAATACTAATAAGGGACCCGTCATTCTCAGATTTGATGACATCGAAAAGAAATGATCTTGATGGTCTTTTTGACCCTGGATCCATTGCAGTCATCGGGGCATCGAGGAAAGAGGGGAAGATCGGTTATACACTCTTCAAAAATATAAAGGACTCCGAGTATGATGGGGATGTATATCCTGTAAACCCTAAGGGCGGCGAAGTACTAGGGGAACAGGTTTACGAGTCGATAACAGATCTCCCGAACGGTGTCGATCTTGCTGTAATAGTCGTACCAGCAAAACTGGTTAAAGACGCTGTTCACGAATGTGGAGAAAAAGGTATCGAACATGCCATAGTGATCTCTTCAGGATTCTCAGAGATAGGTAACGCTAAAGAAGAAGAAGAGATGGTAGAAGAAGCAAAAAAATACGGCATGAGAGTTTTAGGTCCCAACGTTTTTGGTATATACTCAGCTAAGTCAGATCTTAATGCTACCTTCGGACCGTCGGAGATTGAAAAAGGTAGTATAGCTCTACTCTCACAGAGTGGTGCCCTAGGTATAGCGATGATAGGAAAGACCGCTCAGCAATATCTGGGTCTTTCCGCTATAGTTAGTATAGGTAACAAAGCGGATATCGATGATATAGATCTGGTCGATCATTTTAGAGAGGATGAAGAGACCGACGTGATAATGATCTACATGGAGGGTCTGAAAAACGGCAGAAAGTTCATGGAAAAGGTCAAAGAACTTCCAGACGATAAAACAGTGGTTGTTATAAAATCTGGTAGGTCTGATAAAGGAGCTACTGCGGTAGCTTCCCATACAGGCTCTCTCGCCGGTAGTGACAGGATATTTTCATCAGCCTTTGAGCAGTGTGGTGTCCATAGAGCGGAAGATCTAAGAGAAGCGTTCAACTGGTCTAGAGTTTTTTCCACATCACCGCTTCCCGAGGGGAGTAAAACAGTTGTGGTGACCAACGGCGGGGGTATAGGAGTGTTGAGCGCAGATGCTGCAGAAAAATATGATGTTAAGTTGTTGGACGATCAGACTCATTTAAAAGAAACTTTCGAAGATGCGATACCCTCTTTTGGGTCGACTAAGAATCCTATAGATATAACGGGTCAGGCAGGTAAAGAAGAATATGAAAAGTCTCTAAGGAAAGCCTTCGAAAGCGAGGAAACAGGCGCTGTGGTCGGACTTTACTGTGAAACTGGAACCGCAGACCCGATGAAAGTCGCGGAAGCTATCAAAGAAGTCTACGATGATTACGGTGACAAAAAAGCTTCAGTATATACTTTTACGGGTGGGAAGAAAGTGAAAGAGTGCGTACAATGGCTGAGAAAACACAAGATCCCGGCTTTCACTGATACTTATGAATGCATTTCTTCATTGGGTGCTCTTTTCGATAAAAAGAGATATCTCGAGCGTAAAAAAGAAAAGGAGGAAAAGATAGAACTAGATATACCACTGGATAAGATCCGAGAAAAAGTCAGGAACATAAGGGATAAAGGTAGAAGAACACTATTGGAAAACGAAGCTAGAGAAATATTGGACCTGGCCGGTATACCCATGGCTGAAGGTGAAGTCGTCAATTCCTTGAACAGAGCGGTCGAAGTAGCAGAAAGGATAGGTTATCCCGTAGCCTTAAAAGTTGTTTCCAAAGATATAATCCACAAATCAGACGCCGGAGGATTGGCTCTTAACATAGAAAACGAAGAGGAACTCATCGATGCCTACCAGGCGATCTATTCCAACTGTCGAAAGAACTATCCTGAAGCTCATATAAGCGGCATATCTGTAGCTAAGATGCTGAAAGGTGGGGAAGAGACCATCGTTGGAGGATCAAGAGATAGTTCATTCGGTCCTTTGGTTATGTTTGGACTCGGTGGAGTATATGTAGAGGTACTGGAAGACGTATCGTTCAGAGTATCCCCGATAAGCAAAAAAGAAGCTAGGAGGATGATGGGTCAGATAGATTCCTTCCCAGTACTAGTAGGTGCTAGAGGAGAACCCAGAAAAGACTTAGATGCATTGGCAGATGTTATATATCGGGTATCTTATTTGATGAATGAGGTAGATGAGATCGCAGAGATGGATCTCAATCCGATCAAGGCTTTCGATCAAGGTAAAGGATGTAAATCGGTAGATGTTGCTATAAATCTTGAAAGTGGTGATAAAGAATGAAAAATCTCATAATATCTTCAACGGAAGAGGATGCCGGAAAAACGACCATAGGTTTGGGATTAGCTCTTGGAGAAGATATACCTTTGAATTATTTCAAACCTTTCGGTGATAGACCTATCTACAAGAAAAAAAGACTTATCGACTATGATACCAAACTATTCAAGAACGTGCTATCTCTCGAATCAGATTATGAAAAGTTCTGCATCGGATTCGATCATTCCAAGATCAAATATGCCTTTGACGAAAATACGATCAAAGACAAGATAAGTGAAAGAGTTGAAGAACTTTCAGAAGGTAAAGAAGGATTGATAATAGAAACCGGTAAGAACTGGGGATTCGGTTCCTCGATAAATATAGACCCTGTTTCATTATCTAAAACTCTTAACTCTGAAGTCATATTGGTGTGTTCAGACAGCGGTACAGAGATATTAGATAAGCTAACCACCGCTTCCCAATATTTTGAAAAGATGGGAGCCGAACTTCGAGGAGTGGTTCTGAACAAGGTCGAGTCTATAGAAGAAACCGAAGATTTCGTAGTGAGCGATATCGAGGAACTTGGTTTAGAGGTCCTGGGAGTGATCCCAAAGATAAATACACTCGATCTGACAAGGATGAGCTTCGTCAACGATATGTTATTCGGAAAAGTTGTAGCTGGAGAAGATGGTCTGAAAAATATAGTCGAAAATGTCTATGTAGGTGCTATGAGCGCCGACGAGATGGTCCGTAATCCAGCTTTCCAAGAAGATAAGAAATTGATAGTCACAGGCGGAGACAGGACGGACGTGATCTTGGCATCGCTAGAAAATAAAACATCAGGTCTTGTTCTTACAAACGACATAATACCTCCGAGCAATATAATCTCCAAAGCAGACAGAGCAGATATACCACTTATCTCAGTACCGATAGACACCTACGAGGCTGCTAAGAGGATAGAGAGGATGGACACCATAACGACCATAGAAGATGATTTCAAGATAGACAATATAAAAGATGAAGTGACTCCTAGACTTGATATAGACCTATAAGATATCTATATTTGGGTCTGAAAACTATAACGGCCTTGGCTGAAATGAGGATAGGTGGAAGATGGGATATGATGTAGATTATGTAGAAGCTGAGAAAGCTCTCAAAACGATAGGAAGGGGAGAAAGAGTTTTCGTAGGTTCTGGTGCAGCAGAACCCCAATACCTGGTCAATAACCTTACTGAGATCGCTAGTCAGGTAGCAGATACGGAGATATTTCACATACAAACATTAGGTGTGGCTCCCTATACCGAAGAAAAATTCGAAAACAGCTTCAGACATAATGCTTTCTTCGTCGATGATAATACAAGAGACGCCGTCGCCGAGGGAAGAGCGGACTACACTCCTATCTTCATGAAAGACATACCAAAACTTTTCAAATCAAAAAGAGTCCCTTTAGATGTTGCGTTAGTTCAGTTGTCACCTCCAGATGAACACGGTTGGATGAGTCTAGGGATAGCCGTAGATATAATAAAATCGGCTGTTTTGAACTCAAAGGTGGTCATCGGTCAGGTAAATCCCAAGATGCCAAGAGTGCACGGTGATTCATTCATACATGTGGACGATGTTGACCATCTAGTGCATCAGGAAGAAGAACTTTTAGAATTCGATCCGATCTTCCCGAGCGAAAAAGCCGAAAAGATAGCGGATAATGTAAGTCCTCTGATAGAGAACGGTGCCACTATCCAAGTCGGTTACGGGGAGATCCCCAATGCGATATTATCTCATCTTGAAGAAGAGGAAGATCTAGGTATCCATACCGAGATGTTGTCTGAAGATCTGGCTGAGCTTATAAAAGATGGGACTATAACTAATAAACAGAAATCTTTCCACAAGGGGAAAAGCATAGCGTCGTTTTTGATGGGCACCAGTGATCTTTACGATTTCGTAGACGACAACCCATCTATAGAACTCCATCCTTCAGATTATACAAACGATCCTTTCAACATAGCTAAAAATCACAAGATGACAGCGATAAACACCGCACTTCAGGTCGATCTTACCGGTCAGGTGTGCGCCGACTCTTTAGGATACAGTTTTTACAGCGGTATAGGCGGTCACGCGGATTTCATGAGAGGGGCGGGATACGCTGAAGACGGCAAATCTATAATAGCGCTTTCTTCGACCGCCAGAGATGGAGAGGTCTCAAGGATAGTGCCCTCACTCGATGAAGGAGCGGGAGTCGTGACAACAAGAGGGGACGTTGAGTACGTCGTTACTGAATATGGTACGGCCTATCTGAAAGGGAAAAACATCCGAAACAGGGTCATGGAACTCATAAATATAGCCCATCCCAAATTCAGGGAAAAACTTCTCAAAGAAGCAAAAGAACACAACCTAGTTTATGAAGATCAGATGCTCGTAGTAGGTGAAGGCGGTAGATATCCTGATGAATACGAGGAACACGTTGAGTTGAACGGAAAGGAATACTTCTTCCGCCCGATGAAAGCTACAGATGATGAGCTACTCAAAGACTTGTTTTATTCACTATCAGACGAAAGCAGATATAAGAGATTCATGAGCACAAGAAAGGATATGCCCCATGAAAGAAGACAAAATTTCGTTCAACTCAATTATAACAAAGAAATGGCGATAGTTGTTATAGACCCGGAGATCGATGGACCACATAGGATGGTAGGTGTTGGCGACTATCGCATAAAAGAAGGGCAGTATGTAGCAGAGGTCTCTTTCATGATAAAGGACGAATATCAAAATCAGGGTATAGGAACTAGACTTCTAGAATATCTGACAATGATCGCTCAAGATCAAGGTCTTTATGGATTCACTGCTGAAGTCCTCGCGGACAATCAAAAGATGTTAAGTGTTTTCAAAAAGATGGGTTACGACATAGACAAAAGAAGAGAAGGTGGGGAGATCATACTCAAGATGAGATTCAAATAAGGTGATAATATCGTCACAGAAGCAAGAACGAAGGATGAAGAAGGTCACTCGCAAAAGCGCTGGGATATGGAGATAAACGAAATAGATAGGATCATCGATAAAGTCATCGAAGATGGTAGACATAGACTGCTGGAAAACGAAGCCCGGGAAGTCCTTAGCTGTGCTGATATCCCGATGGCTGAAGGTAGAGTCGTAAACAGTCTAGAAAAGTGCATCGATGCTGCAGAAGAAATAGGCTATCCCGTGGTTCTGAAAGTCGTCTCCGAGGACATAGTCCACAAGATGGATGTTGGAGGGATCGCAGTAGATCTAGAAAACAAAGAAGAAGTAGAGAACGCTTATCAAGCCATACAATCTAGAGTTAGAGACAGAAAACCAGACGCGAATATCCGCGGTATTTCCATAGCAGAGATGATAGAGCACGAAACAGAGATAGTCACTGGAGGTATGAGGGACCCGACATTTGGGCCTGTAGTCATGTTCGGCCTTGGAGGGATATATGTCGAGATCTTCGAGGACGTAGAGTTTAGGGTCGCTCCTATTTCGGTCGATGAATCGCACAGGATGATGGCAGACATAGACTCATTCCCACTTTTGACCGGGGCTAGAGGGCAAGGTTGTAAAGACCTAGATTCCCTTGCTGAGATAATCTCAAAGGTCGGAGACCTGATGTATCGTGTCGAAGATATAAATGACATAGATCTCAACCCTGTAGCTGCATTGGACGATGGGGCTAAAGCTTTAGATGTCGCCATAAGTTTAGGATGAGGTCCATCAAGGTCTAAAAAAAAACCGGGTGATCAAATACACCAAAATACTTATATCCAATTTTCATCTACAAATCTATCCGACATAAAAACTCCGCCGGGGTCATAACGTGTCTGTCAAAGAGATAAAGAAGATAAAGAAAGCCGAAAAGGAAGGACTGAAAAGGATAGAGAAAGCCAAAGAAAAAGCTGAGAAGATGGTCGAAGAGGCTAGAGAAGAGGCTAAGCAGGAAAAAGAGGACGCCCTTTTCTCACTGAGGAAAGAGATGGAAGAGAAAGAAAGAGAAGTGAGAAAAGAAGCTGAAGAGAAGGCGGAGCGGATAATAGAGAAGGGCGAAAAAAAGGCTGAAGAGATAAAGAGCTCGACTGATAGGAATATCTCCGATGCAGTCGAGCATGTCATGAAAAGGATAATGGAGGTATGAACGAGTGTTTTTCCCGAAGAGGATGAAAGACCTCACGATACTCGTCCATAAGGATCATACTGAAGAGGTCGTGGATTCTCTTCAAGATGAGGGTGTAGTTGAAATAGACTCTGTAGATGAAGATGAAGAAGTAGATAAGATCGTAAGTGAAGAAAACATACCCGAGTCCGTCACAGATTTTACGGATTATGAGATGAAATTATCGTCTATAATAGACATATTTGAAAGGATAGAAGAGGACGGGGAAACCGACATAAAAGAATTACTAAATCCATCCGAGCCTGAAAGGATAGAAAGGGTAAAAATATCTCGTGAAGAACTTTTTGATGAGATCGACGAGCTTTTAAAAGACAACGGACGAGAGATCGATGATCTGAATACTGAACTCACCAAAGTGAAAGATAAGTTGAAAGAGCTTGAAGAAAAAGAGGAAGCACTTAAAAGCATAATAGATATAGATATCGAACTGAGCTCCCTTGGGGAATCTACCTTTTCCGTTTTTCGCCTGGGTAAAACGAAAAAACCCGTCGAGTTAAAAAAAGCTTTAGAAGAGCTAGAAACTGCGTTCTTTAAGAAGACCGGTGAATTAGAGGAAGAAAGTATCGTATTGACAGGAGCTTACTTAGGCGAGTTCAAAGCATTCGAAAGCGCTTTAAGAGAAGGTGACTTTAGGCCCTTCAGATTGGAAGGCTTGAAAGGTGATCCTAAAGAGGCTTTAGGTAGCGTAAAAGACAACCTGACAAAATTAAGGAGAAAAAGAGATTCTCTTGTAGATGAATTGAGAGAATATAAAAAGAAATGGGAAAAAAAGTACCTGATGTTGAAAGAGGAATTGAACATATATAGAGAAAAAGAGGAGATCGTTCAGAACTTCGGCAGTACGGACACTACTAACGTGATAAAAGCATGGGCTCCTGAAGACGATGTGAAGGAAGTAAAAAAGATAGTGTCCGATAGTTCAGAGGGTTACGCGGAGATAGTCGACGAAGAACCCGCTGATCCAGACGAAGTCCCTATAGCTCTTGAAAATCCAAAACCTATCAAACCTTTTGAGCTTCTTACTAAGATGTTCGCTCCACCTAGATATGACGAAGTCGATCCGACTATGATCGTCGGTCCTGCTTTCGTTCTATTTTTCGGTCTGATGCTGGGCGATCTTGTATATGGACTGATCCTAGCCGCTAGTGCTGTGGTCATGATCAAAGGTCCTGGAAAGTTAGAAAAGGGTATCAAAAATTTTGGTTGGATCATGTTAGCTACTGGTTTATCTACGATATTTTTTGGCCTCCTGCAGGGAGGTTACATGGGTCCTGGTAGAGATGATTATCACAACCTTTTGGGTAGATTTGGCATCGAAACACCTGCTCTACTGAACACCTTGGAGGGCGATGGACCTCTCATATTGCTCGTGATCTCATTGGTCATCGGTCTGACCTACATCAATGTCGGCCTGTTATTGCAGCTAGTCCAACATATAAAACGTAAAGATTACAAGAGAGCTTTATTAGAGAACGGCTCGTGGTGGCTTCTAGAACCAAGTGGATTCATACTCATATCTGGTATGATGTTCGGTTGGTGGGATTTTTCTACGACCATATATTATATCTCATATGCGATGGCTGCGGGAGGTCTCGTACTTTTGGCGTTGAGGGCAAAAGGTCTCTCTTTCTTCGAATTGACAGGTTTCTTAGGAGACTTCTTATCTTTTTCAAGGATACTTGCTCTAGGATTGGCAACAGCGGGTATCGCTCTAACAGTCAACGTTATAACTGACCTTATCGCAGGTGCAGATATAGGGATGATGGTGGTCTGGCCTCTGGTAGCGATCGGTGTCATGCTCGGATCATATGGTCATTTTAAAAAACAAGATAAAATGATGGCTGGTGTAGGAGGAGTGTTCCTCATACTAGGCGTTATGGGTCTGATCGATCCCTCTTACCCGTTCTTCGTTTTAGCCCTCTTGGTATTCTTTATGGGGCATATCATAAACTTGGCACTGCAGGGACTAGGTTCTTTCGTACATTCACTCAGGCTTCAATATGTAGAGTTTTTCGGGTATTTCTTCGAAGGTGGAGGAAAAGAATTTGAACCATTTGAATTTAAAAGAAAACATACGAAATTAAGATCGAAGGAGGAGATTAGAGAATGAAGATTGGATCAAAGTTCGGAAAGAGATTGTTGATCGTTATATTGGCCGTGGCACTTATCTCCAGCTTTGGAGCTATCGCTGCGGTACAGCCGGTCGAGGCAGAGGAGAATGGTGAGATCTCGATCCTAGTGAACGGTGAAGATGTTGGCGAAGAAACGACTCTCAGTCTGGAACCCGATAAATCTGTAAGGGCGGTTTTGAGTGTCGATCTGAGTCGGATCGAAGACAATATAACAAATATAAATTGGAATTTCACAGACGAAGATGCATTTACCAAAAACGTACTGGCTCGACATGATGCGGGAGATTATCAGATAGAGCTCACTTATAGGGAATACGGAGAATACGAAGTGGATGTGTTCGTTGAGACGGAAAACGTAGACGAAGAAAACGAATATTATGAAGATTCTGTATTGATCGAGGTCGAAGAAGATCAGAGAGGGATGTTCCTTGCGACCATAGGTGCTGGCTTAGCTGTCGGCATAGCGGGTATGGGCGCCGGGATAGGCGTCGGTATCGCCGGTGCTGCAGGCGCAGGGACCATCGCGGAGAAGCCGGATAAGTTCGGCCTATCTCTGGTTTTCCAGGCACTCCCTCAGACCCAGGCGATCTATGGGCTTTTAGTTGCGATCTTACTCTTCCTTTTCACCGGCGTTATAGGTGAACCTGGATTCGTTTCAGTACCTGTCGGAATAATAGCTATAGGTATCGGTCTATCCGTCGGTCTCGCGGGACTATCCGCGATAGGTCAAGGTATATCTTCAGCGAGTGGTATAGCTACTGTTGCTGAAGACAGCGATATGTTCGGCAGAGGTATGGTCTTTTCCGTACTTCCTGAAACCCAGGCGATCTATGGTCTGTTGCTCTCGATATTACTCATGATATTCAGCGGACTTCTTGGTGAAGCGGTCGCGATCGACATCCCAATAGGACTCGTCGGTGTAGGTGCAGGTCTTTCGGTCGGTATAGCTGGTCTTTCAGGGATAGGACAGGGTATAGCTGCAGCGAGTGGAGTCGCTACCGTCGCGGAAGATGAAAGTATGTTCGGTAGAGGTATGGTCTTTTCAGTGCTTCCTGAAACACAGGCGATCTATGGTCTCCTGATAGGCATACTTCTTATCGTATTCAGTGGGATGATGGGAGATGATCCCACCATGACGATGGGGATGGGCATCGCCGCAGTAGGAGCTGGATTGGCTATAGGTATCGCAGGTATCTCCGGTATAGGTCAAGGTATCACATCTGGTTCAGCTATAGCCGCCGTCGCGAACAGAGAAGAGACCTTCGGTAAAGGAATGATTTTCAGCGTGATGTCAGAAACATTCGCTATCTTCGGACTGTTGGTAGCGATCCTAATAATCGTCTCGCTTGGATTTATGGGGTGAGTGAGATTTCAGTGAAAAAGATAATAGAGAAGATAGAGAAAGACGTCAAAAGCAAAGTAGATTCGATAATGGAAGAAGAGAAGGAGAAAGCCGAGCAGGTCAAAAAAGAGATAGAACAGGAAAAAGAGAGAAGGCTGAAAGAGATAGAAAAAGAAAAAGAGAGAGAGATAAAGACACTGAAAAACAGGATCATATCCCAGGCAGAGCTCAAATCTAGAAAGAAGCGTTTGAATGTCCGCGAGGAGATGATCGAAAAAGTCTTTGACAGGACCAGGGAAAGATTACAGGATATGGATCCTAGTGATTACAAAGGATATATCAAGAAATCGATTGAAAAGGCTGAAAAGTTGCTCGAAGGAGAAGTTACCGTCCATTGCTCTGATGGTTTCGAAAGCGAGGTAAAAGATATCGCCGAAGAGATCGATCCAAATTTAGATGTCGTTGGAGATCTAAAAACTATAGGCGGGGTAAAGGCGATATCTGATAGAGGTGCTTCGATAGACATGACATTCGAGGCAAATTTAGAGAGGAAGAAAAAACAGTTAAGGAAAGAGATAGCAGAAATACTATTTCCGGAGGAAGAATAAGTGATAGAAGAATTTATAGACGGTATCGGGATGACAAATTTCGTGTTTTTGATCGTTGGTTTAGCCTTACTTCTAGTTATAATACTTTTCATGAGTTATTACAGGGTGGTTATCAGCATAGCTAATTTCACCTATCCGAATGCCGTCTTCCGTTCGAGCGGTAATCCATATCTGAAGGAGGAAAAGATCTCTGATCTAGTGGAAGGCGGAAATCTCAATGAGGTCTACTCTGAGCTCGAAAAAGACGGTTACGAGATATCAAAGGAAGCAAGAGAAGATGTCGATGAGGTCGAGAAAGAACTTGAAAAGAACAATATCGAGCTCATGAAAAAAGCTCACCGGACCTCACCTGATGAAACTAAAGGTTTTACAAAGGCCTGGCTCTCAAGATATGATGTGAAGATGGCTAAACGGGCGATAAAAGCGATAAAGGAAGATAGAGTCGAAGAGATTGATGAAACACTATATCCTATAGAAGAAATAGACGAAGAAATGATCGAGGATCTGACATCTGCTAGAAATCTGCAGGAGGCCCTTTCCATATTGAGAGAAACCGGTCTCGAAGAGGTCCTCGAAAAGAAAGAATGGGAAGATAAACCATTCGAATTGGACGTGGCTCTAGACAGTTATGCTTTCAACAAGTTGAAAGCAGGTATATTCAAAGTAGAGTCTGAACAGAGAGCTCCTGTCCGATACTTCTTCGGTAGATACACAGATCTCTGGAATATCAAAATAGTATTGAGAGGTATCAGGGAAGATATCGAACGTGAAAGACTCAAAAGTTGTCTTCTGCCCAACGGTAGAGAACTTCCAGAATGGAAGCTTGAAGAGATGACAGAATCTTCCAGTATCGATGAAGCACTCGTGCAGCTTGAAGCTACTTCATATGAAGAGATCAGAAATAAGATGCAATCTGACGAGAAATTTGATTTCGAACACTATTTAGATGAAAAGTTACTAAAGATGGTAATCGAGTTAAACAACCAACACGTTCTTACCGTTGGACCTACTTTGAAATATCTTGTTGGGAAGGAATTCGAGTTAAGGAACATCAGGGCTTTGATAAGAGGGATAAAAGAAGATGTAGATCCCTTTAAGATCAGAGAGATGACTATCTTGGAGGAAAATGTATGAATAAAAAAGTAGTAGTGGTGGGGAATAAAGATATGGCCCTGGGATTCTCACTAGCAGGGGTCGATGAGAGTTTCGCACCTACTGACGAGTATGAAAGCAAAAAACAGATAGACAAACTTTTAGAATCTCCCGACGTAGGCGTCATATTATTATCGGAAAGTATAGCTGAGGATATAAGAGATCATCTGAACGAAAAACAAGAGAAAAGAAAAGATACGATCTATCCAGTGATCGTAGAGATACCTGACAAGGAAGGACCGATCAAAGATAAACAGGACCCCTTGAAGGGTAAGATAAAGAGAGCCGTAGGTATAGACATAACAACTCAGGAGGAAAAATGATGACGTATCATGTTAAAAAGTATCATTATATCGAAATCGATCCAGGAGGAAAAAATCATGGTAGATGAAGCTGAGGAAAGTATAAGCAAGATCAAAGAACCCGATAAAGAAGAAGAAGGCGGACAGATCATACATGTAGCAGGCCCAGTTGTAGAAGCAGAGGGCCTTAGAGGAGTAGAGATGTACGAGGTCGTCGAAGTCGGAAAAGAGGGTCTTATCGGAGAAGTTATCGAACTCGACGAAGATATAGCTACTATACAGGTCTATGAAGAAACTGGCGGTGTAAAACCCGGTGAGCCGGTCAGGAGGACCGGTGAACCTCTATCATTAGAATTGGGGCCTGGTCTTATCGAACAGATCTATGACGGAATACAGAGACCGCTTGAAAGCATTGTTGAAGAGACAGGAGACTTTATCAAAAGGGGTATAGAAGTGGATCCCTTAGACGAAGATAAAAAGTGGGAGTTCGAACCGAAAATCGAAGAAGGGGAAGATGTCGCACATGGAGATATACTAGGTGTGGTCGAGGAAACAAATACAGTCGATCATAAGGTTATGGTCCCTCCAAATACAAGTGGGAAAGTAAAAGAGATCGTCTCCGAAGGTGAATATACCATAAACGAAACCATCGCTGTGCTCGAGAACGAAGATGGTGAGGAAGAGATAAGCATGAAACAGCGGTGGCCGGTAAGGATCGGACGGCCGATAAAAGATAAACAACAGCCAGGTGAACTCTTAGTCACTGGACAAAGGGTTTTAGATACCTTTTTCCCGCTAGCTAAAGGTGGAACCGCGGCGATACCGGGAGGCTTTGGTACTGGTAAATGTGTTACAGGAGATACTCCGATTATATTCTCTGACGGGTCAAAGAAACCTATTGAAGATGTGTATGAAGATTATAAAGACGACGAAGATAAAAAAGTGAATTCTGAAGAAGATCTGATCGAACTAGAACAACCACTGAAAATACTTTCGATGGACGATGGTGAACTTGTCGAAAAGCAAGCGACCTGTGTTTATAAAGGCAAAACGGACTCTACCGTAGTTATTAATACTAAATCAGGTCGTAAAGTCGAGCTCACCCCTATCCATAAATTGTTCGTTCTGACCCCTGATATGGAGATAGTAGAAAAACCCGCGGGAGAGATAAAAGAAGGAGATACGCTTCTAGCTCCTAGAAAACTTCCTGTCAATGGAGAAAAAGATACGGAAAAATTGATGGTAAAAGATCTTCTACCGGAAAAGAGAGTATATGGTGAAGATTTCG
>JAFDTP010000118.1 GCA_019594195.1 Thermoplasmata archaeon | reverse complement strand
TAGAGATCTTTTCATGGACTCCTTCGAATTCATCTGTTATCCATCTCGGTATATCTAACTCGGTTCTATCTTCCAAAATCAGGTGAAGTTTATCCGGATCAGGTTTTTTACCATAAGTCATCTTATCTATAGAATCGAGTTCGATCGTTATCGTTTCATCTTTTTTCCTGAACTCCAAATATCTTGTAGTCATCGCGAACATCACTATAGATTCAGTTCTATCTTCACCATCCTCAGTTACGGAGATCTGTTTTTCTTTTTTATATATGAATCCGTCTTCACCCATGTTTCATCGAGACCTCTTTTTTAAATTCATCAAAGTGTATAACTATCTAAATGATAAAATTTTTGAAGATCTCTCTCCATGTAGCAGATCGTATTTAAAGGACCACTTCATTCGTACTCGCGGCACTCTGGGCAGTAGTGGCAGTCCATAGCCTCCTTATATTCCATCTCCGTTCCGCAGTGATCGCACTTGTTCTTACTGCTGAAGAGATCTAGGATCGCGCTTTTCTTTTTCTTCCCCGATCGCGATCCGACCGGATGAGTTTTTGAAGAAGGGTCTTTGCCTATATCCTCAAAATCAATATTTTTAGAGAAGTATTTTTCCTGTGCCCTGTAGATTACAGATACGAGGACAAAACCTAATAGGATTCCAACGAAACATATACCAGGAGATGCAGAGTAACGACGTGGTAACTCACCTACTACCACATAATAAAAGAGGCTGGTGTCAAGACCAGGATAAGTATGTAGATTATGAAGGACTTGTCAGATCTCATCTGATAAAGTGAAGATGTTATATTTTTTAAACTTTTTTTTGTAAAATGTTGTGATATTTCACATCTTTCTCCATAGTCTGAAAAGTGTCTTTACTTTCTTCAGTAATCCGACATCGCCGTGTTTTGCCTCGATCAGGTCTCCGATATCATCATAAAGGTCATCATCATACGGGAACCAATTCAATTCTGTTCCCTTGTTCTTGTTGATCATCACCGATCTGGTTTCAGTAAAAGATTTTAGCCCTTCAGGACCATGGTAACGGCCGATACCGCTGTTTTTGACTCCGCCGAAGGGAAGGTAAGGACTGCCTATATTCTTGACAACGTCGTTGATGTAGCAGTTACCGGTCTCGAGTCGTGAGACTATCCCTTTAGCTTTACTTATGTCATCGGTCCAAACACTGGCATTGAGACCGTAGCTGGTAGCGTTCGCGAGTTCGACCGCTTCATCTTCACTCTCGAAGGACATTATCGGTATCGTCGGGCCGAAGGTCTCCTCTTTGATCATCTTCATATCGTGATTTACGTTATTCAAGATGATGGGATGCAGGAAGCTACCTTCTTTTTTCATCTCTGTCAACAGATCAGCGCCCTTTTCTAAGGCGTCGTCGACGTGATCTTTCACCGTCTCTATCTGTTTCTCCAGTATCATCGGCCCCATCTCTACATCTCTGCCGGTGCCGATGTCTATCTTTTTTACCTCTTCGATCAGTTCTCGAGTGAATTCCTCCTCGATGCTATTTTGAACGTAGATCCTCTCTATAGAAACACAGAGTTGTCCTGCATTGGCTAGAGACCCGTAGACCGCACCTTTTACAGCTCTTTCTAGGTCGGCCTCTTCGAACACGATCATAGCGTCGTTCCCCCCGAGTTCAAGTTCCACCGGGATCAGATATTCAGAAGCATTCTCCATCACCTTCTTTCCCGTTTCCACTCCACCAGTGAAAAATATTTTATCCGGCTTCTCTTCGATCATCTGTTCACCTACTCTTCCACCCCCCTGTAGGACCTGGAAAACACCTTTAGGGAATCCTGCTTGAGAGAAGAACTCCATTATCTTTTCACCAGTTATCGGAGTGATCTCGGAAGGTTTCAGGATCACTGTGTTGCCTGCGGCCAAAGCGGTTATCGATGGAACCACGGAGAGCTGGAAAGGATAGTTCCATGGAGATATGACAGCTACGACACCCATCGGTATGTGATCAATGTAAGAACTGTTCTTAGGGTATTCAGAAGGGGTCTTTCTTTTCTCCGTTTCCAATATATCCTCAGCGTTTTCTTCATAATATTTTATGATCGAGAGAGTTGCGAAGACATCCGACATCAGAGCTTCAACGTCTGGTTTACCGGTGTCCATCCTGATGCTTTCGACAAGTTCGTCCTTCCTTTCTACTATAACTTTTCTAAGGCGTTCTAGATACTCACATCTCTTATCAATGCTCAGGTCTTTCCAACAGTCGAATGACTTTCTAGATTTTGAAAAAGCTTCCTCGACCTGGCGTTCCTGGGCGGTTTCAAAAGTTCTTTCCTTTTCACCTGTTGCCGGATCGACGGCTTCGATATCTCCCCTCATGACTACATATAAGTTTTTAGAGATTATTTAAGAGTTTTTAAATGAAAAAACATCTCACCGATCCACTCGATATATAGGTATCGTAAAAGAATATTAATAAAATCATCTCGTTATCTTTCTGAAGCAAAAGGCGGAAAGCAGATAAGCTTTGGTTTGGAGTCGTGATCATGTCTCTAAAGATCAGAGAGTTCAGAGATGAAGATATGCCCGGTGTTTGCAAAGCCTTCGTAGAAGGGTTTGCTTCAAGGATAAAAACCGTACGTAGATTGAACAGGTATGATCCAGATGTGATCGAAGGTCTAGTGGGTTTGTTCATCGAAAGCGGTGATCTCTCGATCGTTGCGGAATCCGATGGAAAAGCCCGCGGTATATTAGTTGGTGAATTTACAGGTGATCTTCTATCGGTGGATACGCAACTTTTTATGACTAGGTTTATCTCTACTTTGCTGAAGATCTCGGATCATCGAACTATATCTTCTCTGTTAGACGGTTTCATGTATGTTCTCCAGTTCTCGAAATATTACGGTTCGGTGCCCTCTGTGCTTCTTTTGACTTCACAGAAGGACTTTAGAGGCGGCATCGGCACAAAACTCATGGATCGCTGGATCGAGGAGATCGAAAAAGAAGGGTACGACTCGACGATAGTCGGCACCGATGAAAGACTGGCTTGGCGGTTTTATGAAGGATACGGATTCGAAAGAGATACTGTCTTCGAATTGAGACCGAGGTTGTTTTCTGAACCGAGCGAAAAGATAGACGGGTACATTTACAGGTATGATGTCTGAGGAACCAAGTCGGCTGAGAAAGTTGAGTTGCGGTCGTTAATCTTATATATGATATAACGCTGTTATCCTAAATATGGGAACAGATAGAAAGATTCTAGTAGGAACCGTTGCGGTGTTCGCCGTCATCGTGATCGCTGCTGGAGCCGGTTTAGGCATGGCCCACGAAGAAGATACTGGTGAGGAAGGAGAAACTGGAGGATACTGTCATGACTACGATCACGATTATCACCACGAGGAAGACCACCATAGAGGAGGTCATCATCACGGAGGATCCTCTGGGTTGAGTTTCTCCCGGATGTTCAGGCGTATGTTTCCGGTCATCTGAGGACCGATATCTACTATTCAGTATGGCGAGAACGAAAACCCCTTCATGGCCTATCATTTTTTTCTAGAGATAAGCAGGACCTAAGATTTAAAATGGGTATTTGGAATTCAATGGAACATGAAAACACCCGACGATGAAGAGATAGATACGATCCTTTTCGACGTGGACGACACCCTTTTCGACCAGCGTAGGGCTCACAGACTCGCTTTGAAAGAGATCATCGAAGACTGGAGTGATCTTTTCGCCGGCGTGAGTGAAGAGGTATTGATAGAGACCTTCGATAAAGCTGACGAAAAGGCGATGCTTGATTTTCATGAAGGTGTTCCATTGGATCAGATCAGGAAGGAAAGGACCGAAGAAGTATTGAGAGAATTCGATGTTGATGTTAGTATGGCGGAAGAGTTCAACAAACTTTTTTATGATCTCTATCCATCGATGGAGGTCCCTATTGAAGGAGCTAAAGAAGTCATCAGTGAGTTGAAAGAAGATCATGTCCTGGGCGTGATAACCAACAGTTCAAAGCAAGTCCAGATATGCAAGCTGAGGTCTATCCAGGTACTGGACTATTTCGAAACCCTGGTGTTTTCTGAGGAGATCGGATGCAGAAAACCTCATCCAAGGATATTTTTGGATGCGGTAGAAAGGGTCGATAGGAGACCGGAGGACTGCCTTTACGTGGGAGATTCGTACACTAGTGATGTTGTAGGAGCGGATCGAGTTGGCATGCACACCTGCTGGTTCAATCCTGATGGGAAAGAAGTGCCGGGTGATGTTGAGCCCAAGTTGGAGATATCGGAGTTGGCTGAGCTTTTATGAAGTCATCATCATGAAATAAATCTGGTAAAATATTTAATATATATTCATATAAGATGTACATCTCTACACACTCCGAGAATCCAGCGCAGAGATTGTATCGGAGAGTCGGATTCGAACTGGAAAGAGAATTTCCGGATCTGTGTTATAAGATAGAAGGATGAAGGAACGTCTCAATTGGATCTATACTTATTGAGCTTACCTTTTCTGTCGACCTCTATCTTTTCCTCGTCTTCAAGCTTCCTGAGTTTATTGTATATCTGATGAGAGGGAAAATCGACTTCCTTCTTCAGATCTTTTATCGTTTTTTCCTCCTGTAGACTGAGCAGTAATGATCTTTCCAAACAATGGGAAGAC
>JAFDTP010000110.1 GCA_019594195.1 Thermoplasmata archaeon | reverse complement strand
GGTTGGGAATTCATAGAATGGAGTGGTTACGAGACTTTTGGAGAGAAAGTGGTTAGCTTCAACATGCCGGCTGAAGATATAACTATGACAGCCCATTTTAAAGAATTATTCGATTTGACTATCTCCTATGATGAGGATGAAGGGACTGTTTATATGAATGATGACAGTGTAGAGCCTGTTTATTCCGATGAATTCAGAGATGGAACAAACATTCACTTAGAAGCAGAGCCTGAATTCGGCTATGAGTTCGACCAATGGGAGATAAACGAGGAGAGGACCACTGAAAACCCCATCGATATCACTATCGACGAGGATAAAGATGTAGAGGCAATCTTTGAAGATATCCCTACCTACGAACTCACTGTACACATAGATGGAGAGGGCGAAGTAGAGATAAGCCCTGATCAGGACGAATACGAAGAGGGAACAAATGTAAATCTGAACGCATACCCTGCCGATGATTATGTATTTGAAGAGTGGACAGGGGATGAAACAGGCACTGATCCCTCCATAACCGTAACTATGGACGATTATAAAGAGATAACTGCCCATTTTGTCCGTGAAGCATTCTTTGAAGTCGAGATAACTGATTATGATAGGGAGGTATATGAAGGCGAATCAGTCAGAATAGATTATCAAGTCTTCAACAGTGGGAATCTAGAGGATACTCAGGAGATAGAGATAAGTGTAAATGGTATTTCAGAGTCTCATAACATATATCTAGACCCAGGAAGTTATGAATATGCATCTTTTACCTGGAGTACAAGATTAGGTGATGCCGGAGAATATGAACTGGTTGTGGCCAGCGAGGACGACGAAGATGAAGTTGAGATTACGGTTATAGATCCATCAGACTTCCAAGTGGAGATATTAGATTTCGAGGAAGGTCTAGAGATCGAAGAAGGTGAAAAGGTCACCGTCGAATTTAGGGTGGAAAATCAAGGACACGACCGAGGAATCCAGGAGATAGAGTTCAAAGTGGATGGAGAAGTTGAGGACAGCGAAGTGCTGGAACTGAGTGTAGGTCAAAGCAAAAACGGAGAATTCACCTGGGACAGTGGAGAAGGTGATGCAGGATTTTTGGGTATAAGGGAGGTTGAATTAGAGATCGCCAGCGATGACGATAGAGAACAAGTCAGCGTTTATGTGGAAGGGACATCTTACTCCTTCCCGATCTTACTTTTGATAATTAGTCTGTTTGTCTTCGGTATCTGTTGGGCGGGACTCGAAAAAAGGAATTGGCTGAGTATTCCTATGGGCATCTCTCTAGGAGGGATATTCGCCTCGCTCGTCCTCCTTCCGTGGAGCATAATGATCGACTCCACCTCGTGGGCAAATCATATCAATTTGATCATAAGAATTGCAACTCTAGTGACGTTTGCAATTTTCCTCTACCTGATAAGATTCAAACTGCACAATCTTCTCAGCGTAGTGACTCAAGCGATTCTACCGGAAGTACCCACACCTACGCCTTATCAACCCTTTGCCGAAGATAAGGAGAGATCTTACGAAGAGCGAACACCGGAAGCATCGAATCCTGAAAGTTATGGAGTACCTAGCGGGGAGAAGCCCAAGGCGGAAGGAGTAGAGAATGAGCAAAGTAGATCTGAATTACCAGCACCGCAAGAAGTGGATGAAGGATACCAGGATGAAGATCAATATGAAGAGTCTGAGGAAGAGTACCTGCCTTATGGAAGTGAAGAAGGATCAGAAATAAAGAAGTATGATTCTAGAGAAATTGAAGAAGAAAGTTCATCACCGTATATCTATCATTTCACCTTATCATTGACTGGAGGTATATCGATCCTATCTTTTCTTCTCCTGTCTCATATCGATTTTGTGATCAGGGGCGAATACTTCCAAATCTTCATGGAGAGCTTTTTCGAAGCACCCTACTTATTACCTCTACCGAGTATTATTTTACTTTTGACATACTTTATCATCGGAGCTTTAATCGCTGCGAACGCCGTTAAGTATCTGAAAAACTTATGGGAAAAGATATCCCGTAGTGAAGAAAACTTACAAAGACTAAAAGATCGAGCTGAAGCGTACATAAGGGAGGATGGAAAAAGTGTCCCCGAATGATCTGCCTAGAATAGATGTAGACAAAGAAAATCTGCCAAGGAAAGGTTATAGGAAGGATCTAGAAAACACCCTATATTCGGTCAAAAACTTGTATGCCCAGGGTGAATTCAAGGGATCAAAAGATGAGGTCGAGTATCTTGAGAACTACATAAAAGAAGCTAAAGAATACCAGAACATAGCTCTTTCAGAATATGAAAAGTTGGAAAGAGAGGTTCGGATAAAAGACAAAAGAGGTTACGAGGTCGAAGATACTAAAGCTATACTTGACGAAGCGGAAAAAGCCCTGCTCGATATGGACTTCGCTCGTGTCTTCGCCCTTATAGAAGAAGGTTGGAATGAACTCGAAAGAATTCTTTTCAAACCTTTTCCGTTGTTAGAAAAAGAAGTAACAATAGAAACGGTTATAGAGAACGATACCGGCAGGATAGAACTTTTAATGGATGTAATAAATAGGATGGATCAAACTCTAGGAAAGTTAGTGGTAGAGGTCTCCACCCCTTTCGGATTCAAAGATCTTCCTGAAGAAGAATTGGGAGTGGTGGGACCAAACCAGATAAAATCTTTTGAGACTTTGCTTTCACCGCAGGAATTAGAAGAAGAGAATCATACCACTGAAAAACGGGAGCTGAAAGATCTTCTTATGGAAAACAAAATAATCCTCCGCTCAACTCTCGACTGCTCATATGAATATCCAAAATATAAGATTTCTCTCAAAAACACTAGTGAAAAACCTCTCAAAACCATTGAAGTAAAACCTTTCATACCTGAGCCTTTAAAAGCAGACAAAGATAGCAAAACAATCAAATGGTTGGAACCTGCAGATATCGCAACTGTTAGATTCGAACTTTTCCCAAAAACCTACGAAGAAGAGACCTCGATTCCTGAGGAGGAAGTCAAAGAAGAAGTAAAAGAAGAGGAGGAATTCTTTAAGGAAGGATCAAATTATCTTCTGTTGGGAGGGGGAGTTGAACATTCATACTCTATATTTTCTGATTACTTCTCAGAACAGGCAGAAGCTTTGGTCTTGAGTACCACTATACCACACAAGATCGGAGGAGAATTCGGAGTGGAAGTGGCCAGAGAAGACCTGATATGGCTCACCAATATAGAGTCTGATATATTCCAAGTAATCAGCCCAAAAGATATCCATAAAGAGTTGATCTCGGAAATCGAAGATTTCGTCGAGAATAATGAACCTGGAGTGATATTTATCGATAAATTGGAAAGGATGAAGTTAGAGAATGGTTTTGAAAGTACTTTGGAATTTTTGGAAAAGGCTTGGCAAAAAGCCTCTCTCCCGGATATCACTCTTTTGGTTCATGTGAATCCTGAGGCTTTTTCGGAAGAAGAATTGGAAAGATTTAAAGAACAACTAGATCTCTATGAGGTCGACTAAAATGAACCAAATTTTTTAGATGTGCAATTCGATGAAGACCTTAAGGGGATACTCTTTATTTATAACCGTCACTACTAAAATCTATAAACAATCTCTTAAGAAGTTTTCTCGATACGAAATCTTTTTATCTATTCTTCAATATGTCACTCGCAGAACCAACTAAATAGTTACCGAGTTCCTGTTGGAGGAATAAAAAATGGGAGATGAATTGACCAGTCATCTAGAGAGGAGTGAAGATGCCTGGAAAAATAAAAAGTATGATAGAGCGATCAGAGAACTAGATAAAGCAGCTTCCCTACGTCCTGAAGAAGAAGGGATCTGGCTCAATAAAGGTATAATTCATAAGAGGAGAGGTAAACACAAGGAAGCGCTAGATTGTTTAGAGGAAGCAATTTCCCTGAACCCTGACGATGCTGCAGCCTGGATGAACAAAGGCCATATATTCCGGAAAAAGGGAAAATATGATGATGCTGTCAGATGCTATGAAAAAGCGTCATCTTTAAATCCTAAAGATAAAAATATCTGGATATGGAAGGGTTTGACTCATTGGAAGAATGGAGAATATGATGAGGCAATTAATTGTTATGAAGAAGCTACGTCTCTCGACTCAAATTACCCACCGATTTGGAGTAACAAAGGTCTCGCATATAAAAAGAAAGGTGAAATTGAAAGAGCAGTAGAGTGCCTCGAGAAAGCTACCACTCTAGATCCAAATTTTACTGCAGCTTGGACGAATAAAGGAAACGTTTATAGAAACTCGAATGATTTAGAAAAAGCTTTAAATTGTTACGACCGAGCTACCGATATCAACGAAAAATATGCACCCGCCTGGAATAACAAAGGGAATGTGTATCGTGACAGGGGAGAATATCAGAAGGCTATAGAATGCTACCAAAATGCAATATCTGAAAATCCAAATAACCCTTTAAGTTGGAACAATAAGGGCATAGCACATCGTAAAAGGGAGGAACACAACCAAGCTTTGAAAAGTTACGAAGAAGCCATATCTTTGAACGAAAGGTACGCTGCAGCTTGGAACAATAAAGGTATCGCTCACAAAGATAAGGATGAATATTATGAAGCCTTAGAATCCTATGAAAAAGCTATCTCTATAGTGAAAGACGATCCTAGAATTTGGACTAACAAGGGAGTCATCCATCGAGAAAAAGGAGAATACGACAAAGCGATAAAATGTTATGAAAAAGCTATCTCCATCAATCCACAACACGTTTCAGGGTGGAATAACAAGGGTAACGTTTATCGTGATAAAGAAGAATACGATGAAGCAATAAGATCTTACAAAGAAGCTGTAACAATAGACCCAAGTTGCTTTGAGGCATTGAACAACAAAGGATTCTGTCATCTTATTAGAGAAGAATTCGAAAAAGCAAGTAATTGTCTAGAAAAATCACTCTCAATCGAACCCGATCAACCAGAAATCAAAGCCTTGTTGCCTTGTTGACTAGAGATAAAGTTAGATGAGATATATGTGTTCTCGAGAAAATGAAGATATCATTATCTGAAAATCAGTAATTTCTTCTCGATTTTTGAGATACTATACAATTAAGAACCTGTTTAAAATAACACACATATCATAAAGTATAATCATATATCAGTGTGAACTACACCCTCCTAAAGCCGGGAGCTTCCAGGCTCTCTACTGAAATTGCTATGCAAATCCCATCGATATGAGGAATTTCTTCGAAATTCCGAAACATGGAGATGTGCTATCCTATCATTGAGTTCTTCCAAG
>JAFDTP010000040.1 GCA_019594195.1 Thermoplasmata archaeon | reverse complement strand
TGATAAGCATTATTCTCCAGAAGCGATACAAGATGTCGCTGTTTACGTCATACTTTATCTGATCCTTCTTGTAGGAGGAGCGATGGTCTTCATGTATGGAGGGGCAGAAGCCGTAAACAGTCTATTTGAAGTCGCTTCTGCGCAAGGAAACGTGGGTCTAAGCGTAGGTCTTACAGGGCCCAATATGCCTCTGGTTGAGAAGATCACGTTGATAATAGTCATGTGGGCGGGAAGATTGGAGATATTTCCGATACTAGTTTTACTGACCGCTCCGTTCGAATAAGATCGTCTTCTTTCAAGTTTCTAATTCATCTAATCCAATCGGCAACACTCAGAACGAAAGCCACGGCAAGGAATGCGACTGCGGTCCAAAAGAGGCTACCGGTGAAAAGGAAGACCAATATCGCGAGGAGTGTAGCCGGTAAAAACTGTATCAGCATCTTCAAAAAGAACGCGATCACCAATATTATCATCACTATTATGAGTATTCCAACGCATGCCGCTAAACCAGCGCCTAGTCCCGGTAACATGTATTCAAGAGGATATAATCACCTAATTAAATCTGTTGTTATTTTACAATAAAAGACCAAATATGAACTCGTCTAGTCCGGTGAAGAACAACATGATCGGTAAAATTATACATCCCATCAGATGGACCCTTTTCACCCCGTAGAGAGGAGGTATAAGACCTATCGCGGTCGATGTAGCTCCGATAAGAAGTCCGATAGGCCCGGACAGAGCCAGTATCATAAACACTAAGAACCCGATTATCACTTTCGAGAGCTTATTGTATTCTATCTTGCGATGTATCACAGTGAATTTTTTACCTATCACAAGAGTCAATAGATAAGCTACAGTGGCTGAGATTATCACGGAAAAGAGGAGAAGTAAAAACAGTCCCGGTACCTCTAAAAGTACCTCCCATTCTCGTATATTGGCTTCGTTTATCCTCAGGATCGCCTGCATCGCTCCACTCCTCGCTTTCATTATGACGAAGAGAGCGACGAGGGTGAATATCGCACATGAAGTATCTACCGCTGAAACAGCCATGATATACTCTCTAGATTTTGTCTCTTCATCTACATCATCAGGGGTGAATACTCTAGTGACAGCTGTGGCAGCTGCGGCAGTGATACCCGGAAGCCATCCTACTAGACCTCCAGAAAATGTTCCCGATATTATACCTCTTAACTTGCTCTTATTTTCAACCAGTATATCCACATCTTCGGTCTCCTGTTCCGGTATATCGGGATCGTCCATAAGACTGACCAAAAGATTCGATATGCCGAAAAGACCCGTGAACATCGGAAACATCATGAGAGAAGTGTTTGGTGTTCCCGCACGATCCACCAAAGTCCAGTTGTAAGTGTACATGCCAGAAGGCGTCAGAACGACGAAACCGAGAAGACCGCTCATTAAAAACAGACCTGCAGCCACCATCTTCGGTCTGAAATCTATCAAACTCCTCCCTTCCTGCATCACCAAAACAAAGACCACTAGAAAAAGGATGAGAGGTATGAACGGGATCAATCTCTCATATAGATGAACAGGATCACCCATTATCAATCTAGCGGGTAAGATCATACTCAGACCTATAAAGCTAGCGGCAAAACTACCCAAAGCGCTTGCTTTCACCGCTTCATACCCCCTTCCCTCCAAAAGCATCTCGTGTGCGGGCAAAACAGCTAGGGCGTTCTCCCCTTCAGGCGCTCCTAGAAAAGTGGAAGGGATGAAGTCCAAAAAAGTGTGAGTTATCAAACATCCCATCACCAGCATAGATATGAATATCAGAGTATCCCAAGAGGACAATTCAAAACCCGACAATATATTCCCCACGAACAACGAGATAGGACCCAATGAACCGATTATCAGAAATGAGATCGTGTTCACATGTATGCCGGGAACAAGACCTGTCAGGATACCTAAAGATATACCGATAAATGTGAATAGCACCGATAAAAAAAGTACAAAAATAGGACTCATCCTATCTCCCTAGACTTCTCTGTTCCGCTTTAATTCATTCCCACTCTATAGTCCCTGGAGGCTTGTTCGTGATGTCATAAACGACTCTATTGACCTTGTCCTTCATCTCATTGGTGATCTTAGTAGATATCCTGTCCATCACTTCAAGAGGTATCTTGCTGAAACTCGCGGTCATGGCATCTAAGGACTCTACAGCCCTCACCGCTACCGTATGCCCATACGCTCTCTTGTCCCCCTGCACACCTACCGTCTTCACCGGTAAAAGTACTGCGAAGTACTGCCAGGGCCTATCCATCTCTCCGTTCTCAACTGCTTTCTCGATCTCGGTTTCAACGATATGGCAGGCCTCCTTGACGATCTCCGTTCTTTCGGGCGTAGCCTCACCTATCACTCTTATAGCGAGACCGGGTCCGGGAAAAGGCTGTTTCTCCGCTGTGGAAAGTCCGAGTTCTCTAGCGACTTCCCTCACTTCGTTCTTATAAAGGTCCTGTAAAGGTTCGATAAGGTCGAGACCCATCTGTTCCGGTAGACCTCCTACATTGTGGTGAGATTTTATAGTATCTCTGTTCTCGTCACCGCTCTCGATCCAATCCGGCGCGATCGTTCCCTGAACTAGATAATCCGCGTCGAACTTCTCAGCCTCTCTCTCGAAGATCTCTATGAATTTGTTCCCTATGATCTTACGTTTCTCTTCCGGATCAACAACGCCTTCCATCGCATCGTAGAACTCTTCTCTAGCATCGATGATCTCGTGGTTGACTCCCATCTCTTCGAGTATGTTATCGATCTTCTCCGTCTCGTGCTTCCTCATGTATCCTGTATCGACATAAACGCCTAAGAGATCATCACCCAAAGCCTTACTCGCGATTACAGCTGAAACAGTACTGTCGACACCGCCGCTGCATCCGACTACCGCTTTACCGTCGACACTCTTTATCTCTTCGACCTTTTCCTCGATAAATACTTCTGTATCTTTCAAATAAATCCCCTCTCAATGTTTTTTTTCTACATCTTCAGCGTCTTGATAAACTCTCTCTTTCCTGTTCTCCCTGTACTCTTCGAGTCTTTCCTTGATATCGTCATCGGTCCTGGCCAATATCTCGGCAGCTAAAATAGCTGCATTGTCCCCTCTGTTCATACCGACCGTTGCTACAGGGACTCCAGGGGGCATCTGGACTATCGATAACAGTGAGTCTAAATTCATCCTGCCGCTGACCGGAACACCGATCACTGGTTTAGTGGTGTGAGAGGCGATAACGCCCGGTAAAGCTGCTGCTAAACCAGCGACCGCTATGAAGACTTCCGCATCATCACACAGGTTTTCAGTCCTTTCTGGTGTTCTATGAGCAGAGGAAACGGTCATCTGATAGTCGATGTTCAGTTTTTCAAGAACATCTACCGCTTTCTCACCTACTTCTAAGTCACTTTTACTTCCAAGTATTATTTTTACATCCATAGAACGAGTAAAAAAGAATAGTAAAATAGTTTTTTCGGTCTATGTCTTCATTATCGCCACTAAAAATATACCAAGAGCGATAGCGGCTCCGATGACGAATGCGCCGACATAGAAAAGACCGTATCTCAGCACCTCAAAAAAGGTGTCGTCGCCAAAAACCTCCGTAACATGTGCAGCGTAAGAGCCGATCCATATCAGTATACCGACTATCGTCAACGAAGAACCGACCATCCTGCTTTTACCTCTCCCGAAGTACGCAGTAAAAACTCCGGATAGGAACAACCCCAAGCCAAGCGTCAAAAGAAGAACCGTCACGAATGCCCATGTTTCCAACATCATATTACCTCCTAAAATTCTATACCTGTCAACGTTTTTGTATCTTCAACACCTTCGATCGACCTTATATCATCGACAACCCTCTGACCAAGGGTATTGAAGTCTTTAGCTTCTAACTTGAGTATTAGATCGTACTCACCGAATAGCGAATGGACTTCCATGACCATGTCCATATCCTTAACTATATTGTATACTTCTCTCTCCGCAGCAGGCGATGTTTTTATGAGTACAAATCCTACAGCCAAGTTTCCACCTTGTGATGGATATTCATTAGATGAATATAAATATTTTGATTTTCAGGACTCTAAATTTATAATATCTGCATCTCCCGGTCAGCATCCGTCAAAAAGTCAAATCCATCTTCAGTGACCACGATATCGTCCTCTATCCTTACACCACCAAAGCCGGAGATGTATATGCCGGGTTCTACAGTAAAGACCATGCCTGGCTCTAAAGTGATGTCCACATTCGGTGAAAGACCCGACCCGTCGTGAGTAGAAAGACCGATACTGTGTCCTAAACCGTGTATGAACTTACCCTCGAATTCCGTACTATCGATGACTTCTTTAGCGGCATTATGAACTTCACTACCCTCAACTCCGGGCTCTATCATGTCTAGGGCCGCTTTTTGAGCCTCGAGCACTGTCTGGTACATCCTTTCCTGCCTATCACTGGCCTCGCCGATGATGTAGGTCCTGGTTATGTCAGACCTATACCTCTTGTAGAGTGCTCCAAAATCTAGAACCAAAAAGTCGCCTTTCTCGAGTTTTCTAGGACCCGAGGTATAGTGAGGTTCCGCAGAATTGGGTCCGCTGCCGGCTATTATCTCAAATGCATCTCCAGAGGCGCCTTTCTTTCTCATCCTGTAGGAAAGTTCGGCGGCTACATCCGATTCTTTCATGCCCTCTTTGATGTACCCTGTTATCTCTTCAGCTACCCGTGATGCGATATCACCGGCTTCGTCCAATGTTTCTATCTCTTCTTCGTCCTTTCTGTTCCTTGCCTCGATTATCGCATCTGAAACGTCTATTATCTCCGCGTCAGTGGCATCTAGGATCTTTTCATAAGCCTTATATGTCAATTCAGAACCGTTGATACCGATCTTTTCTTTATCACCGAGTTTTTCTTCGAGCCATTCCTCTAGTTCCTCTCTATCTTCCATAACATCCATGGATATATCGGATTTAGAAGCACTATCTGACTCCAACTTACTGACACACATCTCTGCAGTATGGTCAGGGTATGCGACTATAGCGCAGTTCTCGAATTCACCTCTATGTAGGCCGCTTAGATAAAAGAAGGTCTTATCAACGTGAGGCTTGATCGAATTCAATATCACTATCGCTTCAGGGTCTTCCTCGGACCATTCATATATCTTTTCTATTCTAGATCTCATGAACACCCATTAGAGAATTGTTATTTAGTTTTGATTACTCTAGTACCAGCTATGTAGTCACCTATCCTTTTCCTTTCAGGACTCCTCAGTATGAGGATCAAGCTTATAAAATAAAAACCCAGGATGATATCTGCATAACGACCTGAATTCCTTGCGGCGCTCTCAACGAACCCTATTGGCTCAAAATCATCGTCTAGAACCTTCAATCCAAGAAGGGCTTTTCCGATCGTAGTACCAAAATACCATTCAGTTAACGTGAAATACAGAAATTGTATGGAAGTCCCTAGAGATATGATCGCCAAGATAACTGGCTCGCTGATATATATCGCCTGGCCGTTAGATAGTTGCGTCGAGAATAAATATATAAAAAATATAATGAAAGGTATAGATATCAAGATCAGATCTGTGATATACGCTATAAATCTTTTAGAAAGGCTCGTATAAGAATCACTCACTCGCAGGCGTATTCCATCTCTCAATAACACGCCGGTCAAGATATCTTTTTTTATCTCTCGAAGATCAGTTCCATATTTTTCCTTCCTGAGTGTGATGTAATCTTTTACCGCTTCAGGTCCAAATCCGAGCTTCCTGAAAATCTCTGAAGCCGTCCTACATCGATCGAAAAACATAGGATTGATGTTCCTATTCACTAATTTTTTAGCCTTCTTCAGCTCTAGTCTTACTCCACGGATGACTTGAGCTCTACTTTTTGAGTGTTCACCCTCCTTCATCAATTTTTTTGCCCTCACTATCGGATCTTTAGGGAGTGAATAATCCCATTTAAGATAATTAGCGAGGATCAGTGGTATCGAAGCGATGAGTCCAGACAAATATACTAGGTCCATAGCCCCGGCACCTCCAAAAGACCCCAGAACGCCTATCTCGACCAGTTCTGGTATCCTTACAAAATCAGCTCCGATCAGAGTTCCGAGTACGCCGACGGAATATGCTAAAGGTATCTGAAACTTTTCATCTTTCCCTATCGATAAACCTATACCCAGAGCTATAAAAAGAGCACCCATGGCAGGAAGAAAATAGTAAGGGAACTCAGAGACTATCCCGACACCCGGTTCGATCCTAGAGAAATGATAAGATATCAACGCCACAACCGCGGTTCCAAAGGCGACGTATACTACATTTATTTTTTTCCTATATATAAGGGCGCCGCTCACGATCACGGGTATCAAAGCCCCGCCCAGATTTATATTCAATAAAGAGTCTCCAAATATTATCAAAGGTATATCTGCAAATATACCAAAAAATGATCCCACGATGATCATACCGATAACGGGTTTATCGAAGCCACATTGCTCCATGAACTCCCTTTTGTTCATGTATGCTATGAATAAAGAAAAAGAGAGTACTGGAAGCATTATTATATGGAATGTTACAGAAAAAAACAACTGATAGTCCATGACCATCATCCTCTAACGTATAGTGTCCAAGGAGAAAGAACCCATAGTTATGCCGCTCTTGCTCTGTGAATATTCAATCCAATCTCGAGTCTGAACGTCTCCAAGACCTTCTACTTTAAGATAATTTTTGAGTTGGTCAACTTTGAACTTGATCTCGCCGTTCATGATGTGACCCAGCATAGATATGTCCTGATCAGTATGCATGCCTTTCTCCAACGTATACAATGAAACCGCGTTCTCGCTGGATCTCTTGCCGGTGAAAGGTTGAAGTATCCTGAAAGTGGTCTCGGTATCTAAATAAGCTATTATGGTTGACACAGACTCAAAAGCCATCCTATAATAACGGTGGTCTTCTTTTATCTCTTCAGCAAATTCGTTTACCGCTTGAGTTATTGCCTTGAGATCAGACTGATCTTGGATATAACGCACATTATCTTTTTCTTTTTCTTCTTCATTGATCTTTCCCATGCTAGCGGAGTAAGCGTCGACGTAATATACGAGACCTCTCATCTCGTATTCTTCATAGGTGGGAACAACGAATTTCATCTCTTCACGTATATCTTCCACCGTTTTGTCAGTGATAACCCATATAGCCGGAACTCCTTTTTCCAACCCCTCTCCAATAAAGCTATTGACCATTACTTCCTTGCCAACATGAGGTGGTCCATAAATAGAGACATTCGATCCCAGTGGTATACCGCCTAAAAGAAGGTCATCAAGCCTTCCAGTGCCTGTCTTACATTTTTCCTGTTCGATCTCCTGAAGTATCTCTTCTTCTCTTTCCTCTAGTTCCTCGTCGATTAGATCTTCTTCTTTAGCTCTCAATTCTTTCTCTTTTTGATCGATATACTTTTCCTTTGCTTTGAGTTCCTGTTCTTTCTTGTCGATCTCCTGCTTTAGTTCTTCAAGTTTCCTCTTCCTTTCTTTTTCGGTTTGATTTTCTAGTTCCTTCTTTTCAGCCTCGAGTTTCTTTTTCTCTTTCCTTAAGACCTGTTCTCGATGCATCAAGTCCTCTTCACGCTCGTTCAGTTCCTGCTCTTTATGCTTGACCTGTTCTTTCAGATCTTCGATTTTTTCTTCTTTATGGGAAAGTTCTTTCTTGAGTTCACGGATCTCCTTGTTACTTTCCTCTCTCATTTTTTCTGCTTGAGCGTCTGTCACCATCTCCCCTTCAGCATCGGACTTCAGCGCCTCTATCTTATCTTTTAATCTTTTATTTTCTTCTTTCAACTGTTCGAGTTCTTCTTCATCAAGACCCTGAGTTTCTTCCCCTGGAGAGGTCGCGATACTCTGCTGAGATTTTAGATACTTGGCCATCGCGACGCTGCCTTTTTTGATATCTTCGATCTCTTCTTCGAGTTCGGTTTTTTCTTCTTTTATCCGCTCTTTTTCTTCCCTGAGTTCTTCTATCTTTTCGCTTTTAGTTTCGAGTTGCTGTTCTAATTTGGCGTTTTCTTCGAGGACCTCATCTGGTTGAAAATCTTCCGACTCAAAGTCACTGAGCCGTTCATTCAATCTCTCTCTCAAATCCTCTATTTCCTGTTTCTTCTTTTCTAACTCTTCTTCCTTCTCTTCCAATCGTTTCTCTTTCTCTTTCAATTCCTCTTCAATCTCTTCCTTCTCTTCTTCAAAAGATTCTTCGTCCAACCACTCAGTAAAAGAGTCCTCTTCGCCAGAAAGCCAAGCTTTGAGAGATTCAGTGCTTCTCTCACCTGTTTGCGCCGAAGAACCTTCCGATGCGGAGTTCCCATCTTTGGTCATCATACTGCCTATATCTTTGTCACTCTCACCGGTAAGCCAATCTGAAAGTTCATCATCTTCGTCTTTTTCAGACCCTCCGTCTTTTTCTGATCCTTCAACCTCGGACGATCCTCCATCAGATAAATCTTCTATCTCTTTTTTGATCTTCTCGACCTCATCAGCGTTTAGGTCTGTGGACTCGGCTATATCCTCAACTTCAGCGTCAGATATATCATCAAGATCCTTAAACCCTTCATCGATCAGGATCTTAGCGGTTTCCTCGTCGATCATTGATATCTGTGTAAGATTTTTTATTTCTGTTTCTGAAGATCGAGACATAGTTCGATCTACAGTGACTTTAGAAGATGTTGTTTTTTTTGCGGGTTCGCCTTGATGATTTCCTGCCATCTTTCTCCCTTAATGCGATCTCCTTCGGGCCAAATATTTGGCTCGATAACTAGTGCCGTTCAGATTAAGGAATCGACTGGTTATCGGGGAATTTAATCACATGTGTATAGTTATTTAAATCCTTCCCCATCATCCTTAAAAAGGTTTTTCATGAACTCCACCAGCCTCTTAAGGAGGACCGGTATTATCAACCAGAACAAGACTATTATGAAGGCCTCCTGGATCCTCAGATATATCAAGGCTAGGATCGTGACTATCCCAAAAATTATGCCTATAAGTGCCGCTGTTATGTCTATATCGTACACGTTATCACTTATGATGTCTGATTAAATATTCCTTTTCATCTTTTATCGCTGTTCTCTAGCCTATGATAAAAAGTTAATAAAACGGGGATATACTCTTAAAAACATGACTAACAACAAAACAGAGAAGATAAGCCTATCTGATGGCGCCGGTGGAGAGAAGATGGAAGAACTCCTCTCGGACCATATACTTCCGTTCTTGTCTAATGATGAAGGTGAGGTACCACTTTCTTCTTTAGACGACTCTTGTGTTCTGAACGGTGTAGTGTTCACGACGGACAGCCACACTGTAAAACCGATTTTCTTCCCCGGAGGAGATCTCGGGAGTCTATCCGTGGCCGGCACTATAAATGATCTACTCGCGATCGGAGGTGAACCTGTTGGTCTGTCGTTAGCGATGGTGATCCCGGAAGGATATCCTATAAAATACATAGAGAGATTACTCGAGAGCGCCTCGGATGTATTGAAAAAGGCCGACGTTCCTATATTGACAGGTGACACTAAAGTCGTCGAGAAAGGTGACATAGACGAACCGATCTTCACTACAGCCGGAATAGGAAAGAGACATCAGTTGATGGATGAAAACATGACAAAGGCAGGCGGGAGGAAGACTAGATGGCTATCAGACGACAACCTTAATCCGGGCGACAAGATAATAGTTACAGGTACTGTAGGAGATCACGGGATAACCATACTCTCAGAGAGAGAGGGATACGGATTCAGAGGTGAGGTCAAGAGCGATATCGCTCCTTTAAACGAGCTGATGAGAAATGTGTTAAGTGTTGGCGGGATAGGGTCCGCTAAAGATCCGACCAGAGGAGGACTAGCAAATACACTCAACGAGTGGGCGGAGAAGTCATCTCTAGGTATCGAGATAAATGAGGACGAAGTGCCTATAAAAAAATGGGTCTCTTCGGCCAGCGAGATGCTCGGTATCGATCCATTATCTATCGGTAACGAAGGTAAATTCGTTCTAGCAGTCAATCCTTCACGGGCTGAAGAGATATTAGAGATTTTAAAAGACACAGAATCTGGTGAGAACGCAGCGATCATCGGAGAGGTCACCGAAGATATAGACGGTGTCGTTTTGAAAACCGGTGTCGGAGGAAAAAGGATACTAGAAAAACCGGTCGGAGACCCAGTCCCTAGGATCTGTTGAGCCAAAATTCCCTTAGCAAAAACAAGGTTATCAATACAGTCGGTGAGATCAGAATTATGGAGTTAACCACTTTCTCTAACAAGGTAAAGCGGTCCTGTTCCTCTACTAACACCTCTATCGTATCAGTATCTGTGTTTCCGCCTACATCCTCTACGGTCAAAGTTACAGTATAGGTACCTCTTTCCTCGAAATGAACTGTTATCTTTTCACCTTTTTCATCTACCGAGCCATCTCCATCTATATCCCACCTATACTCGACTATCTCATGATCATCCCAGCTGTTTTCAGCACTCAAGATAAATTCTTCCTCGACCATCACTGTCTTTTCATCTCCCGCATCTGCGATAGGATCGATAAAATCTTTCCAATCATTTAAGAATACATTTGAATAATAATCGGCGATCTTATCGTTTTCCACAATAACTCCCAGTTCCCTATTTCGTCGCATGGAATTTTCATTCCAATTTATGGTAGAGACTAGCACACTGTCTTCGTCGACTATCATACCTTTGTTGTGAGATTTGATCAATCCTTGGTAGTCAGAAAGTGACCTAGCTTCAAGATCTAAGGACTTATCTTCCGCAAGATCGTTAAGCTCATCGACCATCTCATCATTTCCGCCCACTCCCTGGTGATACCATGTAGAATCGAGGAGGATCTTTACTCGAACTCCTCTCTTCGCAGCCTCTTTTATAGCCTCTAGATAAGGATTTTCCTCCCCATCCCAATCTCTGATATAATACTGCTGTAAATAGATAGATTCTTCAGCAGACCTTATTTCACCCAAAACCGTTGAGTTCTTCATGTTAGTGTCTGGACCTATCACCGGTGTCACCTCGAATTCCCCCTGTATTTCGGTACTGTTGAAGGTTGGTGAGTAGTTGCCAGAAGAAAGATTGTACCTCTCATACTCTACTTCATCGTAGGTGAAATCTTCACCTAAACTCCAATCATGATCAAAAACCTCGCCGTAATAATCACCTGTCTTTTCATGATCTAAAATGATACCCCGGCCTCTATTGCCGTAAGTTGGATCTGATGGGAAACTAGAAGCCACGAGGTTCTCACTAGTTAGAAAGACAGAGGAATTATCTCTCCTCATGTATTTCGGATGATAGTACTCATAATGATCGTCTATGGTCCTGACCTCTCCACCTTCACTCGAAATATAGTTCAAAGAAGCGATACCTCTATCTGACATCCCTTGAACAGGATCCGCTTCTATCAAAACTCGAACAGACACCCCTGCGTTAGAGAGATCGGCTATCTTCTCCGCTATCCTAACATCATTGAATTGATACACACCGACTTCTAGAGACGAATTCACACCGTCTAGAAAATTCATCATCGCTTCTTTAGAGCTGTCTGGAGAGGTAAAAGCGGTTGCATTTCCATGATAGTTGAAAGACTCAGGGTCAAAGCTAGAAGTCTCATTTTCTTTCAACATGGGTTGTTTGTGGTCGTCAGTCTCATGCTCTCTTTCCTCGAAGGTTTCCGTGTTGGCAACGATTCCAGGAAGCAATAAGAGTATAAGGACCAGTAAGATCAGACTTTTCCTGTTCACAAAAGTTGCAAACAACAACTATTATTAATATTTGAAGGTGAACTGGCCATATTTTTTAAATAATACGTAGGGTTAAAGTTTAGCAGAGTCAAGTTCCTTCTGCCGAGGTAGCTAAGTCCGGCCTAAGGCGGTGGCCTCGAGAGCCACTGGTGCTTCGCACCACAGGAGTTCGAATCTCCTCCTCGGCGTTTTACATCTTTCCGTAGTGACAGCGGAGGAAAATGTAAAGCAAGAAGAATCTGTGATTCTTTAGCGTTTTTTTACAATTCGAACGAAGTGAGAATTTAAAAAAACAAGTAGGATCTTTGATTTTCTAGCGCTCACTTCTCTGTCATTTGCGCCTTTTTCTTTCAACCAATCATATTTAAAAACGATTTTAAATTATATCTTATTATTATAAAATGTTGTTTTACACTATTTTCGATTTGATCATTGGTGAAAATAAGAAAAAGGTTTTTTATCCTGTTTTTGGAAGATAAAAGAACCTTCTAGACTCAGTCCTTCAAATTATCAAATATCTTTTCCGCTGTAGCTTCACCGATACCTTTCACTTCTGTTAATTCTTCAACCGAAGCTTCTTTGAGTTGAGCTAGAGTTTCAAAGTCTTCCTCGTACATGTTTTTAGCTGTAGTAGGTCCAACTCCTTTCACTTTTTGTAATTCCTCTATCGCTTCAGATTTGCTGATCTCTTTAGAAGATGTGCTCGTTTCTTCAGTCGGTTCTTCATCAGATAAATCTTCCTCTACCTCTCTTTCTTCTCCACCAGTATCTTCTGCTGATCCATATCTCTGCTCTTCCATAGGTTCTTCTCCTCTTTCAGTCTCTTCAATCACTTCTTCTGATCCTTCTTCTTTAGAGATTTCCATTTCGTCCTGTGAGCTATCACTCGCCTTTTTCAATTCCCTTCTGACTACTTTAACGCCAGGATCACTTTTATCGGCATCTCTTTTACTTTTCTTCCAGTAAGAACCACCGATGAAAAATATCATCAAAACTGCGACAAGCCAAAGCCACCAAAGACCACGAAGCCGAGTTAAACTTGATGACGGATCTTCAGTTACCTCTTCGATCTCAACAGTTACAGATAAGGCCGTTAGACCATCGTAAGTTGCGGTTATCTCATATTCTCCTGTTTCGCTCTCATTGAAGATAGCCACGTTACTTTCCTCATCAATCTCATCTATGTTCTCCCATTCGAAATCGGATACATCCTCTGTTATCAGGTTGCCGTACTCATCATAAACTGCCGCTTCGAATTCTAATCGGGTACCTGGTTCTATCTCTTTATCTTCTTCCGGCTCAATTTCCAATCTATCTGAATCTCCAGTCTGGACAGTCATCTGAAATGAGGCACTAGAGTTGAAGGAAACAGTGATGGTATGGTCTTCGTCTGAACTGACGATTTGGCCCTCGGATATCACCGCGGTATATTGCCCCTCATCTCCTAAAGTTATATTTTCTTCAGTGTACACGTTTCCATCATGTTCAGAGTCAACTGAAATCTTTTCCACCACTCTATCATCTGCGGGGTTATCATAATCATCTGTAACATTCACGGTGATCTCAAATCCATCGCCGGCCCTTATCGAGTGCGGATTATCTACTATATCGATCTGGCTCGGACTGGCTGGTTCTACCGTAACCGTCGTTATTTCCGAGGTCACCCCCTGATAAGTCGCGGTCACGCCGTAATCTCCAGTTTCTGTTTCATGGAAGACTCCATCAACAGCGTTCTGCCATTCGAATTCTGTTGGATCGTCCTCTCTCACTTGACCGTCTTCATCAAGAGCCTCTGCATCAAACTTCAACTCTTCTCCTGCCTCCACCTTATCCTTATCCGAATAGATCAAGACCTCATCGATTTGTGTTTCGTCGAAGTTAGCCGTTATCGAATGATCTCCTTCCATCGTTATCGTTGTATCTCTAGCTGTTGGGTCCTCTATCGTTCCCGTGTCACCTGTCCATTCAACAAAATGATAATCTTGATCAGCTACCGCTTCAAGATCTACTTCTGTTCCCTCATCATATGTGAACTCGCCTTCCCCCGGATCGACGACTTCTCCTCCCTCTGTAGTTCCTACATAAAGGGTGTATTCTACTTCCTCTTCAAACTGTGCCGTTATTTCCATCGAATCCTCATCGAACACCATCTGTTCATTTTGACTGGTGGCCATGAGGGTTATGGTAGTTGTATCCCCAGATTCGGCATATTCGGTTATTTCAACATCTATCTCTACTTTTTCAGTCTGACCAGATTCAACTACTATTTCATCAGGTTGATCCACTATAGGAAAAATATCCGGATTTTGAGATATCGCCTCGATATCATAGGTATCATCTATACCCCCTTTATTTTCAACCGTGAATTCATAAGTATATATGTCATGATCATTTTCTACAGCATCCTCGGGAGCGCTAACATTTACCTCATATTCCTGGCTTTGAGTGGTGAACTCCCAAATTTCACTCTCAACATCTCCACCCTTACCTTCTGCAATGGTGAACCATTCGTAAGTATTATCTTGTTCCAAATCCTCCCAAACAACATCATCAGTTCTTGTACCGTGTTCTACATCATCTAATGAATCGATCTCTGTATCGTCCGAAGCATCGTAGAAAGTTATCTTATCGATAATCTCCTCTTCGGAATGTTCAACATGAACGCTCAACTCTACTTGTTCTTGGTCTTCGATTGTAGCTCCGTCTTCAGGCTGTGGATCAGTAGGCACTAAAGGACCGGGCTCCCGTTCGGGACCCGCTCTCTCAGAAGTCTGATCGGACTCGTCTTCTGCCTCAACCTCGTAATACCATAGCGTTTCGTCTTCAGTGCCTGCGCCTTCGTCTATATACTCGTATTCATCTGACCCTTCTACTTCGACATCGCCTATAAACTCATAATCGCCATCTTCTTCCTCAGCCCTATATACGTTATAATGATTCAACTCATCTGGATCGTCCGGGCTAGCGTCCCATGTTATCAAGTTGTCACCGCCTTCGATGATAGTATCAACATCCCATTCAACTGCGCCGTATTCAGCTGTATTTCTATCGCCAGGAAGTCCACCAGTTCCAGGCGCTGATAATTCTACGGTTACATCTTCTCCTGAAGAATCGACTAAATCAGCTGCGTCAAAGTTGAAATGATGTACTTCTCCAACTGGATCTTCTATCTCCAATTCGTCTGCTAACGTATCTATCAAAGTACCATCTTGATACAGTTCTATGGTCACCTCTGGTGTTCTATCACTGTTGTCCGTCCTTCTAAGAAGCACTCCGATCGTCTGTTCACCATCGGCTTCTTCTGCAGGAGCATCCATCCCTACGTGAAGTTCTGTGTCATCAATATCGATGGATTCGTACCAGTTATCATAGGCATCATCACTTTCAGGATCATGCTGTAGATATTCGATCTCTCCTTCGAGATTATCGATATCGATCTCTTCTACAGGATAAAGATATTCTTCTCCACCTTCTCCCACACCGTGATGCTCTACATCTAAATTCTCAGGAGCCTCGGGTCCAGTTCCTAAAATGGAGAATTGAGCACTCACATCTTCATCGCTCAGATCATTCTCATCGTATACAGTACCTCGGACCCTTGCTTCGTTACTCGATTCATCAGGCACTTCCCACGTATATACTCCGTCATCTTCAGTACCCTCGACTATGACTTCCCAAGTTTCACCATCATCAACAGAATACTCGAGATCTACAACCGTAGTTTCAGCGTCTCCTTCTGTGGAATCCCAGGTTATATCTTCATTATCTCCAGCATTCCACTCTTCTCCACCTTCTGGCCTGGTGATCGTTATCTCGGGTGGTGTAGTACCTTCGATCGTGAATTCACCACTCGTATCCGTATCGCTGAGATCATTATCATCGTGGATCGTCGCCTGTATCATA
>JAFDTP010000050.1 GCA_019594195.1 Thermoplasmata archaeon | reverse complement strand
TTTGCTAGAGATCTGTAAGGTATTTTGAAAGAGAGTTACGAAAAAGAAGATTCTGCAGAGGATATGGACGATTCTATAGAGGGATATAACAAATGGCGGCCTCGGGAGGAAGAGGATGAAAAGGACATAAAGAAAAAAACGGCAGAAGGAGCTTCCATGGAAGAAAAAAACGTGGAAAAAGATTTCAAAGGCACTGATGAAGAGTTAAAAACCGCTGGAAAAAAAGTCAAAGAGGGTATAAATGGGGCTAAAGAGAAGGGGAAATCCGCCATCGTGGAGATCAAAGAGGAAGCGTCAGACAGTGTCAACAAATTTGTCAACGGTGATTCTGAAAAGGAAAAAAAGGGATCCAAAGATGATAGATCGAGCGCGGAAGACGAAAAATCCACGACTGAAGAACTGAAAGACGCTTCAAAATGTATAAACAGGTTGGTTGGTTCTAAATCGATTAAATCTCTTAGAAAGATGGAGAAAGCCATCTACGAACAGGTTATGCTAAAGTTCAATCCTTATTATTTCGATACTGAGCATTTTTCAGTAAATCTGGAGGAAAAGAACGAAGACCATTATCTTTTGACAGTAAACATACCCGACGATGATTTGAGAGATACCATCAAAAAAGGACTAAGGGAAGATAGCTGATGATCGATTTTATAACGGTCTTTGCAATTATAGCCTCTATTTTTATGGGTATCTCCATAGGAGCTTCTGCAGTTCCCCCGGCTTTCGGTCCTGTTACTTCTTCCGGAAGTATCGGTATCTTAAAATCTGCTTTGCTCGCGGGTATAGCGGCCTGTCTGGGAGCTATAATACAGGGGGGTAGAGTCACCGCGACGGTGGGTTCAGGTATGATCTTCGGAGAGATACAGACTTTACAGGCTCTCAGTATATTGACTGTCGCGTCTTTACTCGTGATAATCAGTGTTCTGACAAAATATCCCATGCCTACAGCTTTCACCATCGTTGGCTCTGTGATAGGGAGCGCATTTAGCTTCGGTCATGAGATAAGATGGAGTACTATCCAAAGGATCGTCGGTTATTGGGCTGTCGTTCCTATTTTGGCGGTCATCTCAGCTTACAGTATATCATCGCTGCTCAAGAAGTACGTTTCAAAGGAAGAATCAAAAAAACCGGTCCAATACCTGACTCTATTGATGGGACTTTTCGTTGCTTTCACAGCAGGAGCGAACTCCGTTGGAAAAGCTGTCGGCCCACTGATGGGCATGAGTTTTCAGTTAAGATTGCTTTTAGCCCTTGGAGGTGTATCGATATTGGTGGGTGCTTGGATATTATCTCCAAAGATAATAGATGCGGTCTCTTTTGAATATTCCAATATAGGCCCTCGAAGATCTGTTTCAGCTTTGGGTACATCAGCTATACTCGCTCAGATAGGTGTTTTTCTGGGAGTACCGATATCATTTAGCCAGGCCATAATAGCTTCTACAGTCGGAAGCGGCCTTGTTGTAGGCAGGTCTGGTGTCGGAAAGAAAAAGATAGCTTTCACTTCGGCAGCCTGGGTATCAGCGATCTTCGTAGCCATAGGTCTGACCTATGCTCTTGGAAATGCCCTTCAATATATAGTTGGATGAAAGTTAGAGAAAGTTCCTAGTATCTAAAGAGAAAAAACGGAAAAGAAAGGATTTTAGGTAGTTTACTGTTTTGTAGCACCTACTTCTTCCGCTACATCGGTCAGATCGAGGTTTTCAAGCCTTCCTTTAGTTGGTACACCTTCTAGGCTCCAACCTCTAGCGGTATAATATCGATCTAGAGCCTTTTCAAAATTCCTTCTTTTGATCCTAGCACCTTCGTTCGGACCATATGGAACTTCTTCTCTGTACATCCTCTCGGGCAGCACGTCATCATCTCTCAGGAAGCCCTCTCTCACGTTGTAAGCTTTAGCTACATTATGAGCTCTCTCACCGGCTTCTAGTAGATCTCCATTACTCACATCCCAACCGGTCATCGCGTTGACTAAACCCACCTGATTTTTATCCAAGTATATACCTCTAGAGAACTTGCATATGCCCGTCATATCGAATATCATCATCAGGTCTTCCATCATCTTAAGCGGGAATCCCTTGGAAACTACCTCTCTTCTCTCATAACCGTCGAAGTACCAGAATGTTCCTCCGTAATCTAATGCATAGGCGCAGGACGTAAGATGATCACCACCTCTAGGAGCGACAGCCATCGCAAGACCCATGCCGAACATGCCTCTAGCCTCGTATCCCGGCGGCTCCATACCTTTCATGTGGATAGCGAACTTATCAGAACCTTTACCAAGCTTTTCAGAAGCTTCGACGACTCCGTCGTAAAGAAGTTCTCCTAGTTCACCTTCTCTTTCACCCATCCGCCTAACGGCCTCTATCATTGCCTCTGCATTACCGAACTCTAAATCTAAGTCGGTCTCTAGAAGACCTTTCTCGTAAGCTTCCATAGCCCACGCCACAGTTGCTCCTGCAGAGATCGTGTCCAGGCCCAATTTGTCACATAATTCATTGGCTTTGGCAACAGCCTCAACGTCGTCTACGCCGCAGTTTCCGCCTAGTGAGTATTGTGTCTCATATTCCGGTCCATCAATAGCTATGTCTCCATACGGGGTGTCTTCAGCTTTGAAGTACTGGCTGCAGGGTTTAGTACAATATGGACAGGGTCTTCTGCCATCTCTGTACTCTTCTACCCATTTCCTTGGATCGATATCTATCCTTCCAGCCTCTGGATCATCGAGCTTTTCGTAAGCCTCTTTGAAATAACCTGCTTCCCAATTCTTAACAGGGAAAGCGCCTACCTCGACGTTCAGCGGATGCAGAGCTTCTCCAGAGCCGTATTCCATGTCTGTCTTACCCTGTTCCTGAGTCTCTTTCCTGTATTTTGAGATCAACTCTTCCAATTTTTCTTCATCATGTATCGGATAATCTTTAGAACCGCTGATACCGATCCCTTTCAAGTTCTTCGAACCCATGACTGCTCCGATACCGCCTCTTCCTGCCTGTCTTTCATTACATTCTACTAGCGAGATCTTGGACAGTTCTTCACCGGCAGGTCCAATAACGGCGGTCTCGACATCACCGTACTCTTCCTTTATCATATCTCCCGCTTCATGGGTGTCTTTGCCCCAGATGTCTCCGGCGTCCTCGATCATCACTTCACCGTCTTCTATGATCACAACCGAATGATCGTCCGCTTCACCTTCGATTATCAAGGCATCGTAACCGGCCTTTTTCAGCTGATCACCCAGCTTTCCACCTACGATGGACTTACCATAACCTCCAGTCAATGGGCTCTTGAATCCAAAGGCGGTCTTTGATCCCGTCGGTACATTCGGACCGACCAAAAGACCCGGTGCCATTATCAGCTTGTTCTCGTCGGATAAGGGATCTACGTCTTCCCCTACCTCGTCATATAGTATTTTAGTAGTAAAACCGGCGCCTCCTATGAACTTCTTAAGAAAGTCTTCTGTGAGTTCTTCTTCTTTGGCATCACCATCATTCAGATCTATCCTCAATATCTTTCCCCAATGTCCTGACATAATTTCACCTTTTTATTTTATATCTTTATACAGTTTTTAACTGTTTAAATTTTACTTAAATCAGCGCATGTATTTTGAACTAATAAATCTTGCGTTCATGGGACCTTATCCATCTCGATCGTTCTTTTGATCAGATGATAAATGGCTAAGCCGACTACGAATCCCACACTTAGATCTATCAATAGAGAAAGTACAGCGATTATTCCAGTTATCAGGTATGACTCAGTTTTGAAGGAATGCTTACCAAGTTCGATAGCAACGAAAACTAATAGGGCCCCGAATATAGCGACTGGAAGTATATCTATGAAGGCCGGACTAGCGAAAAAGAAAGCTAGTACCAGCAAGATCACGCCACTCATGATATTAGAGCCACCCGTTCTCGCACCGTAGCGATATTGAGCAGCTAGGCCGCCAGAACCGTGGCACATCGGAAATCCACCAAAAGGAGTCGATATTATATTCATTAGACCAACTGTCTTAGAAAGTTCGTCTGGATCTAGCTTTTTCTTGAATAGATCGGCCATGAGAACCGATGTGGCCAATATGGAGTTGGTCACGGTCAATGGGATCTGGGGTATGACCAATAACCAAGACCCTGTTAGAAAGTCATCTAAGTTGGGCAAAAATAGGGATGGAGAAGATATCAGCTCAGGAGAGGGTATACCGTAAGTCATTATGCCTATGATAAAACCGATGAGGAGGACTAAAAGAGAAGAGATGTCTGGAATAGACCTGAACTTTTTGACGATCATGAAAACCAATATTATACCGATCGCAAGAGCTGAGATCAGATGATCAGAGACCACGAAATCAAAAGATGTCTCTAAAAGGATCAGCGCCAGGCCCAATTGTATACCTCTTATCACACTTTGAGGTACTTTTTCTTCTATGAGCTTCATCCCTCCTAGATATCCGATGCCGAGAAAAAAGATCCCCAGAACGATACCGGTGGCCGCGATCTCATTTTGGGTGAATTGCCCCGCTATGACTATAGCACCTATAGCTTTCATGGGCTCGACCGGTACCGGTTTTTTATAATAGAGGCCAGTAAATATATACCAAATGGAGAAAAAGAGAAGGATATGACCGAGATCCAGTTCTGTTACAACGGCTACTGTCAGGATTATAGGTAATAGAGTCCCATAATCGCCGACCGCACCAGCCATCTCTTGGATATTGAATCTAAAATCCGGCCATCCGGTATCTTTTTTTTCCATTCTTTTTCAGCCATGATTGAAAAAAAGATAAATTTTTCGATAGATCATATGTTATATATTATGACCTATGAAAATCGGTTCAAGTCAAAACTTTTTCGAAAATCGAAGAATATTATCCTGTATAGTCTTTAAAAAATTGTGTAAATCGCAAGATTTATTTATTACGGACCCGTATTCCTATAATGGGTGAGGAATATTTCACGAAGAAATGTTGAATTGATAGAGCAGGCAGGAATAGATGTAGATGAACTGATAGAAAAACTGGTAGATGCAGCGGCAGCCGAATTTACTACTTACTACTATTATTCGGTGTTGAGGAACAACTGCACTGGTCTGGAAGGTGAGAACATAAAAGAGATCGCGGAAGACGCCAGATTGGAAGATAGGAATCATTTCGAAGCTTTGATGCCCAGGATCTACGAATTGGGTGGACAAATACCGAACGATATCAGAGAATTTGCGAATAGAGCGGCATGTGAAGATGCAAAACTTCCAGATGATCCAACCATAGAGAATATATTGGAAGTTCTACTCGGTGCGGAGAGATGCGCAGTTGGTGTCTACACAGAGATATGCAAAATGACACAAGGCAAAGATCCCAGGACTTATGAACTATCCGCGGCCATATTACACGAAGAGATCGAACATGAGGCATGGTTCGAAGAACTATTGAACGGAAATCCTTCTGGCCACTTTAGAAGAGATAAACCGGGAGTCAGTCCCTACGTCTCGAAGTTCATCCAGAACAAGTGATTACAAAAACCAAAAACGCCTTTCAAACCAACCTTCATTTTTTAAAGTAAGGTTATCTCGGGTGTAACAGTCTCCAAAACCTTTATATACAAACTGCATTTGTGAATGGACAGACCTGTAGGAGGTCTATTTCCTGAACTTTGTTTCGGGGACCGCGATCACTACAGGAGGTATTAACGTGGCAGATGATCAGACACTTGAAGGAGTAAAAAGAGCTCTGGAGGAAGCTCCAGATAGAGAATTCGACGAGAGCGTAGAGATAGCTATCAACCTCAGAGATATCGATCTTTCTCAGCCCGAAAACAGGATCGACGAAGAGATTGTATTACCGCACGGTAGAGGTAAAGAGATAAAGGTCGGTGTTTTCGGCAGCGGTGAGCTTGCACTACAGGCTAGAGATGTGGCTGATACGGTTATGGAACCTGAGGAGATAGAAGACCTATCAGATGATAAAAGAGAAGCAAGAAAGATTGCTGAAGAACATCAGTTCTTCCTTGCTGAGCCATCTATCATGCCTGTTATAGGTAGAGAATTGGGTTCTATTCTCGGACCGCAGGGTAAGATGCCTAATCCTATCACACCAGACGATGATGTTGAAGAGGTCGTGAGATCATTGAAAGGTACAGTTCACGTCAGATCGGGTGACAGGAGGACTTTTCACGCCCCTGTCGGCACTCTGAGACTCGACGAAGAAGAGATCGCTGACAATATAGACACGGTGATGAGAAGGATCATCCAGAACCTGGAAAGAAGAGAGATCAACGTTCACAGCGTTTACGTGAAAACTACTATGGGTCCAGCCATAAGAATCATGTGAGGGATATAAGATGAGCGAAGATGTTCCCAGTTGGAAAAAAGAAGAAGTCAACGAACTGACAGATATGTTGAAGTCGTCGCCGGTTATAGGCGTCGTCAATATAGAAGGTATTCCGGCTCGACAGATGCAGCAGATGAGAGCTAAGCTTAGAGAGTTTGTCACGATCAGATCTTCAAAAAACACTTTCATCGAGAAAGCTATAGAAAATGCTAAAGAAGATAGAGAGGATTTAGAAAGTCTCCATGACTTCATAGAAGGTCAGATCGCGCTTGTAACTACTGAACTTAACCCTTTCAAATTGTTCAATCGTATGGAAGACACTAAAACTAAGGCCCCGGCCAGCGGTGGAGAGACCGCTCCCGAGGATGTAGTGGTTGAAGAAGGGGATACGCCTTTCAAACCCGGTCCTATAGTAGGGGACCTACAGAACGTTGGGATCCCGGCATCTATAAAAAGCGGTAGCGTAGTCATCAATAAAACTACGACCGTTGTAGAGGGCGGAGAAACCATAGAGCCAAAACTTGCAAACATGTTGAGTCGGTTAGAGATAAATCCTATCACGGTAGGTCTAGACCTTAAAACGGTTTATGAAGACGGTATACTCTATGAAAGAGATGATCTAGATATCGATCCTGAAGAGTTCGTTCAAGATATCAAGGACGCCTCGGCATCGTCTTTCGCGTTGTCGGTGGGCATTTCCTACCCGACCGAAGAGAACATCACTACCTTGGTGTCAAAGTCGAGCAGCGATGCCATGAGCCTTGCATACAACACTGACGTGATAAATGAAGAGACGATAGGACCGATACTCTCGAAAGTTACAGGTAACATGATGTCTTTGGCTTCTAAATTGGATCCCGAAGCTCTCGATAGTGAACTAAAAGAAAAACTCGGTATCAGGGAAGAAGAAGCTGAGACGGAAGAGGAAGAAGATAAAGATCAAGAAGATGAATGATATATACTATTCAAAGGAGGTATAAAATATGGAATACGTGTACAGCGCTATGCTGCTTCATTCGGCAGGTAAGGAGATAACAGAAGACGGAATAAGCGATATCCTGGAAGCTGCAGGAATCGAGGTCGACGATGCTAGAGTGAAAGCTTTGACCGCAAGTTTAGAGGGCGTCGACATAGACGAAGCTATAGAAGATGGATTCGCTATGCCCAGTGGTGGAGCTGTTGCTCCAGAACCAGCCGAAGAAGCCGAGGAAGCTGAAGAAGAAGAAGAGGAAGAAGAAGAGGAAGAAGAAAGAGACGAAGAAAAAGAGAAAGAAGAAGCAGCAGAAGGACTCGGGTCCTTGTTCTAGAGGGCTCGATCCCACAAACTCCCTTTCTCAACGGGTAGGGTATACTCTATCATAACGGAGTATTTCTAACCGATTTAAAAATTTTTATTATTTTTAATATAATTTTATCTAGAGTGATATCCATATCGAGATTCAAAAATCCGGTTCTCTATTTTCCAGGAAAGCTTCCATGCCCTCTGAGCTATCTTCTTCTTTAAAACACTCGCCGAATCTATCGCTTTCTACCCGCAGCGCTTTTTCTCTTTGCCTTTCTAAATCCAAAGCCATGGTAAGTTTAGCCTTTTTGACCGCTGTCGGACTCTTATCCACTATACGACGTGCAGTGCTGCGCGTCTCTTCCATCAAATCCTCATCAGGGACGACTCTATTCACAAGACCCCATTCTTCGGCCGAGTCAGCGTCGATCCTTTTTCCAGTAAATATGAGTTCTTTTGCTCTCGCGTAACCTACCGCTTCAGCAAGATCGTAGGTTCCTCCTAACCCAGGGATCAATCCAAGCTCGACTTCCGGGAGGGCGAAAAAAGCTTCATCTGAGGCTATAAGAAAATCACACCTCAGCGCCAACTCTAGACCGCCGCCTATCGCATGCCCGTTTATAGCTCCTATCACTGGGAATGGAGCATTTCTCAAACGATCGAATACCCTTTGTCCTTTACTCGAAAAATATCTCGCCTCTTCAGGATCCATCTTTTTCATTTCTTTTATATCCGCACCGGCTATGAACGAATCATCTTTCCCAGTCAACACCGCAGCTCTAACGTCCTCGCTGAAAAGTACTTCCAACTTCTTTTCCATTTTTTCGAGGAACTCCTTATTTATCAGATTCAAAGGTGAATTATCAAATCTGATCCTAGCGATCTGCTCATATATCTCCATCTCGATCAAATGATCACCGTCCGCTAAAGGTCATCGTTCTCCTTATTAATAAAATTTTAAAGGATTTTTAGGGATCACCTTTCGATAAGAGTCGCCATCCCCATTCCGCCGCCTACACATAAACTAGCTAGACCTAACCCGTCTTCGTTCCTCTTCATCTCGTGTATCATGGTGACTATCATCCTGGCACCGGTCGCTCCTATAGGATGACCAAGAGAGATCCCCGATCCATTGGGATTTATCCTTTCAGAACCATCCTCATTCATACCTACTCCGTATTTCGGAGAGCCGCTCTCTTCCATACAGGCTAGAACCTGAGCTGCAAAAGCCTCGTTCTCCTCGAAAACGTCTATATCGCTTTCTTCGTATCCAACATTCTTCAAAAGTTTATCCATCGCGACTGAAGCACCAAGGCCCATATACTGCGGATCCAAACCTGCCGAGGCGTAGCCCTTCACAGAACCCATGATATCTAGATCGTTCTCTTCAGCGAATTCTCTCGAAGTTATCAGTAAAGCGGCCGCACCATCGGATATACCTGAAGCGGTAGCCGCAGTTATAGTACCGTCTTCTTTGAAAGCTGGAGGAAGACCTTTGACCGATTCAAGGTCAGTATCTCTTGGAGCTTCGTCTTCTTCTATCATATCACCTCTTACTTCTACCGGAACGATCTCATCATCGAAACGACCTTCTTTTTGAGCTCTTATCGCCCTGTTATGACTCTCGACCGCCATTCTCTCCTGTTCCTCTCTAGAAATATCATAGGCCTCAGCCAGATTTTCGGCGGTGATACCCATATGGCAGTCATAGAATATTTCATAAAGTCCGTCCAAAACCATCATATCTTTTATTTCAGTCGTGGTGTCCATAGCCATAGGTTGACCCCACCTGGTATTCGGAAGTATATAAGGGGCGTTGGTCATACTCTCAAAACCACCTGCTACGACGGCCTCGGCGTTCCCGTTCTCTATCTTTTCCGCTGCTAAAGCAACACTCTTCATACCTGAAGCGCAGACCTTGTTGACGGTAAAAGCTGGAACTTCTCTAGGCATTCCTGCTTTAACTGCCGCCTGGCGTGCCGGATTCTGTCCTTGTCCTCCCTGAAGAACGTTACCCATTATCACTTCATCGAGCTCGATCGAGGGACGATCTTCATCCCATCTACTGTGTTCTTTCTCGATCGGACATTCTTCTATTTCGCTGAACTTGTCAGGTCTACATTCTCTGATCGTCTCTGATATTGAAGGTCTTATGCCTATCTTATCGAAAACCCCCTCTATAGCCACTCTACCCAATTCTACTGCGCTAAGATCTTTCAATGCGCTTCCGAATTTACCCTGAGGTGTCCTTACCGCCGAAACTATAACCGCTTCATTCATATTATCTCTCCTGTTTAATACACACCTGGTGGTGTTATCACAATGGGTGGTATGAATAGGGGATATATAAAATTGTCGTATAGTAAATTAGTCAATAGTCTAAAAACGAGATGTTGGCCTTGAGCATTAAATCTAGCCCTATATAATCGTCCAAGGAAAAGATATCCCCTCTCTAAATATATGTGAACAGGCAGATCATGGGAAAAATTTATCTATTTTTAGTATAGTTAATGCGCCGATTGGTATGTCTGAAGAACACAACATGTACGATTACGAGAAAGTGAGAGAGGAGTTCGAGTGGGACGTTCCCGAATACTACAATTTCGCATTCGATGAAGTAGATCAGAGGGCAGAAGAGATGCCCGATAAAGATGCGTTGATCTCCATAGATAATTCAGGTAAAAACGCTGAAAAACATACTTTTGAAGATCTAAAAGAACTCTCAAACAAGTTCGCTAACGCTCTAAGGGATATGGGTATGGAAAAGGGCGACAGAGCTATGGTCCTGATACACAGAGTTCCCGAATGGTATGTAGCTGTTCTAGGTATGATAAAACTGGGAGTGATCCCTATACCGACTCCTAACCTAGCGGTCTCTGAAGATATCAAGTACAGGGTGAAAAGGTCGGAAGCGAGTACTATAGTCACAGACTGGTCCAACCATGAGAAGGTCGAGAAAGTCAGAGATGAAGATGAACTTTCATCGCTAGATAATTTCATATTGGTGGATGCAGAAGAAGAAAAAGAAGGTTGGACAGATTTTGATGATCTGATGGACGAGTCATCTCCCGAACTGGATAGAGAGGAGGTAGAAGCCACGAAAAGTGACGATCCGATGCTCATATATTTCACCTCTGGAACAACCGGAAAACCGAAGATGGTTCTGCACACACACTCATATCCGCTCGGACACGAAGTTACCGCAAGATATGTTCAGGATCTTAGAGATGAAGATACGAACTGGACCATCGCCGATAATGGATGGGCAAAAGCGGTATGGGGTAAACTATTCGGTCAGTGGATAGTCGGAGCCACCGTAGTACAGCAGAATATCACCGGAAAATTCGATCCAAAGAAGGCTCTCAAGATCATTCAAGATTATGATGTCAGTACTTTCTGCGTGCCTCCCACCATCTACAAGATGATGATAAACGAGGATGTAGAGAGTTATGATCTGAGTTCGCTCAGACACTGCTTGAGTGCGGGCGAACCTTTGAATCCCGACGTTATTGATAAATGGGAAGATTATACCGGCCTCAGGATATACGATTACTACGGCCAGACCGAATCAGTCGCTCTTGTCGCGAATTATCCGACGATGGAAGTAAAACCCGGTTCGATGGGTAAACCAACCCCAGGACACGAAGTAGATATAATCGATGACAACTGCGAGAAGGTACCTACCGGAGAAGAAGGCCATATCGCCTTAAAAGTGGATCCTGAGAGACCACCCGGTTTGTTCGAAGAATACTGGAAGGACGAAGAGAAGACTGAAAGAGTCTTCCAAGACGGATGGTATTTCACCGGAGACAGAGCATACAAAGATGAAGACGGTTACTTCTGGTTCGTCGGAAGGGACGATGACGTGATCAAAGCTTCTGGATACAGGATAGGTCCCTTCGAAGTCGAGAGCGCGTTACAGGAACATCCCGCAGTTCAGGAACCCGCGGTCATAGGAGCACCGCATGAAGTGAGAGGCAAGATAGTCAAGGCCTACGTGATATTGAACGACGAGTACGATCCGAGTGATGAATTGGTCGAAGAACTTCAGGATCATGTGAAAGAAGTCACCGCGCCGTACAAATATCCGAGAGAGATAGAGTTTGTCGAAGAGTTGCCGAAAACAATAAGCGGAAAGATCAGAAGAACAGAACTCCGCGAGAGAGCTGAGGAAGAGTATCTAGAAGATCACGATAGTCTGCCCTACTGAACGCGGCTAAAAAACCTTTTTTCTATTCTTTTCCGTCCACGGTCATAGGGACGACCATGCCGCCCTCTACTAAAAAAGTCACTTTACCTTCCGTGATAGAGAGGGCCTCGTCTACAGCATCCTGTAGATCATCTTTAGATCGAATGAATGCCTTTTTCACCACGTCATCTTCTAATCCGGATACGCACCATACTGAAGAGTCTTTACACAGTTGGACCAGCTTGGCGGCTTTATGATAACCGAGCTTATACTCATCCTGGATCTTATCCAGGACGTCTTCCGGATCATCCAAAGAGGACATCAGGTCGTAGAAATTTCTAGGTCCGATACCTTCAGGACATTCAGAGACCAGTATTATTATCCCTCCATCTTTTAAAGCGAGTTTACCATTTTCCAACGCCTTATGACTTTGATATAGATCAACGTCTATTGGATGGGCAGCCGTTACGACTACCTCTGATTTTTCATCCAACTCGACTCCATAAAGGTCCCTAGCGGTATCGGTCTCGGACAAGAAAGACTCTTTGAGGCTTCCTGCGCTCGCACTGTAGACATCACCATCTTTATCCAAGGTCATGTTGAGCGCGAACACCTCTCCTTCGAACTTACCAACAGCATCCATCATATCAAGGTGAACGGGATTATCTTCTAAATTCAAAGTCTTCGCTTTTTCTTTGAGTGCGTATTCGTGATTGGCGGTTATAGTTTCGTAGCCTGCGATGCCGGGTAGTAAAGATTTTCTACCACCTGTGAAACCGGCGAAATAATGAGGTTCAACAGTATTTATAGCGATCACTTTTTCCGCCTCGCTGACCTCTCTATTGAATTTTACAGGAGTTCCTCTCTCAGTTTCACCATGATCGATCATCTCATCGTTCTTAGAATCGTGGTGAAATATACACTCCTTTTCTATATCGTATAGATCACCGAATATTCTGCCGTATTCTTCCTCGGTAGGTTCACGATGAGAACCGGTCGCTACGATAAATTTGACATCGTGTTCATCGATTTTCTCTTTGACAAGGTCAAGGACACGCGCTGTAGGGGTCGGTCTAGTGGCATCGTTGACTATAAAAACAGTACCGTCCTCTATGAATTCAGAGAAACTAGGTCTATCTACAGGATCTTTCAGCGCTCTCAAGATGACTTCTTCCTCATCTCTCTTTTCTAC
>JAFDTP010000158.1 GCA_019594195.1 Thermoplasmata archaeon | reverse complement strand
CGTCGGTGCTATATTCGGTCAGACTGAAGGTCTACTAGGTGATGAACTCGATCTTAGAGATCTTCAAAAGAGTGGAAGGATGGGTCGTATAGAAGTATCCGTCAGTTCTTCTAAAGGCAAGTCTTCTGGAGACATAACCATACCGTCAAGTTTAGATTTGGTAGAGACGTCGATACTCGCAGCCGCACTGGAGACGATAGATAGAGTAGGCCCCTGCAAAGCTAACATTGAGATCGAGGAGATCAAAGATGTAAGAGAGTCCAAGAGAAACAAGATAGTGGAAAGGGCAAAGGAGTTACTTTCCTCTACGATAGAAGAGAGCAAAGTTCCTACGGGCAATCTTACTGAGTCAGTAAGGCAAGAAGTGCAGATGGAAGAGATAAGTGATTTTGGTGAATCTCATTCTCCGGCCGGACCTAATGTAGATGATTCTGATGCCATCATAGTAGTAGAGGGAAGATCAGACGTTCTTAACTTGTTAAGGTACGGTATAAAGAACGCCATCGCAGTTGAAGGAACAGATATACCTGATGAAGTGATAGATTTATCATCCAAGAGGGTAACAACGGCTTTCGTAGATGGGGATCGTGGAGGCTCGTTGATACTCAAGGAACTGCTCGAGACCGCTGAAGTAGATTATGTTGCCGAAGCTCCAGAGAACACTGAGGTAGAAGAATTGACTCAGAAACAGATAATGAAGGCCCTTCGAAGCAAGATACCAGTTGATCAATACGTGGAAATGTACGATATCAACGTTAATGAAGAAGAAGTCAAAGATAGCGTTGGATATACTAGGGGCAAAGGCACTGCAAAGGGCAAGCAGGCTTCAGGAACTAAAAAAAAGGAAAAAACTGAGCCAAAAACAGAATACGATCTGTACAGAGACCTCATAGATTCGATTAAAAAAGAGAAGATCGCTAAATTATTGAACGGTAACGGAGAAGTTCTGGATGAAGTACCTACCAGAGAGCTTGCCGATACACTCGTAGAAAAAGAGTATCCAGTGAAGAAAGTTGTTTTCAACGGTATAGTTACCCAGCGGCTCGTTGACATAGCCATGGACACGGGTGTTGAAAAACTGATAGGTCGAAAAGTAGGTAATATACCTAAGCTGCCCACATCACTCGAGGTTCTTTCTTGGGATAAGTTGAAAAACAATTAAATCTCATCATTTTCTAAAATCTTTTTTTTCTTTTTTTGATTGTTTTTTATGATATGATTGAATGAATACGAGGCAGAATTTTTTTATAATAGCCCATTTGTCATTTATCTGGTAATCATGACTAAATATGTTTATTCCTTTGAAGAAGGCAGTGCTGAGATGAAAGATTTACTCGGTGGTAAAGGTTCCAATCTTGCGGAGATGACCGATATAGGTCTTAACGTTCCTCCGGGTTATACAGTTACAACTGAGGCGTGTTTAGAATATTTAGAAGAAGGCGAGATGACCAAGAAGATAAGAAAACAGATGAAAAAACACATGAAAAAACTCGAGAAAAAGATGGGTCAGAACTTTGGTGATCCTGAAGATCCACTATTGGTTTCTGTAAGGTCTGGAGCAGCAGTATCTATGCCTGGTATGATGGACACGATCTTGAATTTAGGGCTTAATGATGAAACTTTAGAAGGCCTCATAGAAAAGACAGATGAAAGATTTGCTTATGATAGTTATAGACGTTTCGTTAACATGTTCGGTGAAGTAGTTAGAGGTATTCCCCATAGTGAATTCGAAAAGATAATGGACGAGGTCAAGGAAGAAAGGAACGCGAATCAGGATGTTGATCTTGATGCAGAAGGTATGAAAGAAGTTACGGAGAGATATAAAGAACTCGTAGGAGATATACCTTCTGATCCTTGGGAACAACTTACCGAAGCTACCAAAGCCGTTTTTTCTTCTTGGGACAACGATAGAGCGGTCAGATATAGAAATCTTAACGATCTCCCCCACGATATGGGTACCGCAGTAAACGTCCAGGCTATGGTCTATGGTAATACAGGTAAGACATCTGGCAGTGGAGTCGCTTTCACTAGAGACCCTTCAACAGGCAAAAATGAAGTATACGGGGAATTTTTACAGAATGCTCAGGGTGAAGACGTAGTGGCCGGGATCAGAACACCACTTGACATATCAGAGTTAAAAGAGATGTGGCCCGATATATACGATGAGTTGGAAGAAGTATGTCATATATTAGAAGAAGAGTACAAAGATATGCAGGATCTAGAATTCACAGTAGAGGATCGGGAACTTTTCATACTTCAGACAAGGACCGGAAAAAGGACGCCTAACGCCGCGGTAAAGATAGCTCACGACATGCATGAGGAAGGTATAATCAGTAAAGAGGTGGCACTTTTAAGGGTAGAAGGTGATCAGATAGAGAAGATACTCCACAAAAGGATAGATCCTGAAGCTGAATTGGATAAGTTGACTAAAGGACTGAACGCTTCTCCTGGAGCGGCTACCGGAAAAGTCATTTTCGATACTGATGAGGCGGAAAAGAGGGGGAATGAAGGAGAATCAGTGGTTCTCGTTAGGAAAGAGACCACTCCTGAAGATATACACGGTTTAGCGGCCGCTGAAGGGGTTTTGACCAGTAGAGGCGGAATGACGAGCCATGCGGCGGTCGTTGCTAGAGGTATGGGAAAACCATGCGTGGCCGGAGCAGAGGAGATAGATATCGATCATGCAGGTGAATATTTTGTAGTCGACGGTACAAAGGTAGAGAAAGGAGATATAATAACGATAGACGGTACAACGGGAGATGTAATACTGGGTGAAGCACCTTTGATAGAACCTGAATTCACTGTTGAGTTCAAGAAGCTCTTGGAATGGGCCGATGAGATAAGGAACATGGGCGTTTGGACTAATGCCGATACTCCTAAAGACGCTGAGAAGGCGATAGAATTCGGTGCT
>JAFDTP010000096.1 GCA_019594195.1 Thermoplasmata archaeon | reverse complement strand
AGTGTTTCAGAATTACGCTTTATTCCCTCACCTAGATGTTTCAGAAAACATCGCTTATGGTCTCTCTTTGGAGGGTATTCAGCGAGAGAAAAGAGTAGCAGAGATGCTGACCCTGATAGGACTCGAAGATCACGCGTCAAAGATGCCTCACGAGCTGTCAGGTGGTGAACAACAAAGGGTCGCTTTAGCACGCGCACTTGCTCCCGATCCAAAGATATTACTTCTAGACGAGCCGTTTTCCAATCTCGATGCTGATCTGAGAACTCGGATCCGTTCTGAAGTCAGAGATATACTAAAAAATGCCGAAGCGAGTGTCATCTTCGTTACCCACGATCAAAACGAGGCTCTCTTCATGGGCGACAGAGTCGGAGTGATGAACGAAGGAGAAGTGCTGCAGATCGACGGTCCTGAAGATATATTTCATTATCCTGATGATCCCTTTGTCGCTGATTTTATAGGGACCGCAGATTTCATCCACGGCGCTATAAATGGAAAAGATACTGTAGATACGGAGATTGGCGATCTACTTTATCACGGAAGATTCGATTTTGATACACCTGTTGAAGTTATGGTCAGACCAGATTTCATAGATATCGAGCCTGAAGAAGGAGGAGTTGGAGAGATTGTTGACAGGATATTCCAAGGTATGCATTATCTGTATAAGATAAAACTCCCTTCAGGTGATACTGTAAGAGCTCTAAAGCACCATACCGAAAAATATGATCTTGGAACTGAGGTGACGTTCGATCTAGCCTCTGAACACAAGGTGATCTGTTTTCCCAGAGATTGAATGGTAGTAAACTTTAAGCAGATCTTCAAACATATATTGTAATTGATACTGATGAGGTAAATATTATGAATGTCAACAAGATAGTGATAGAAAAAGATGAAGATGATAATGTGGTGATCGCGATGACCCTTTCAAAGGCTGCAGATGCTACTGAAAAGTTAGAAAAGAGATGTGATGAGATCAGAAATATGATGAAAGATATAAAGATTTATAAGAAGTAAAATTGAGGGAGTTATGAACTCCTAAAGAATTTTATCGATCCTGAAAAAAACGATCGATCTAATCTATCTTTTTGACGTTGATAGCTCTAGGTCCTTTTTCCCCTTCTTCGGACTCGAACTCAACCCTGTCACCTTCGGTGAGAGAGTTGCATTCCATGCCACTACGGTGAACGAAGAGGTCTTCGTCACCTTCGTCGGGTTCTATGAAACCGTAGTTCTTCATATCATTGAAGAACTTTACTGTTCCTTCCATACGAGTTCACCTCCATGCGAATTCTAAAGGTGTTTAGAAGGTACCCCTTTATAATTTTTTCGTAGTATCATTGAGTCAGCCTCTCCCGTGAAGGGAGGAAATAATTATATAGGAAAAATCGGTGTATGAATTGCTCTCTAAACGGAGCGATTGCCCAATTCGTAAAAAATCCGCTGCTTTCATATTTTGCTCCTCGGGCGGAAATTCTTCCACTAAGTCGCAAAATGCTCACTACGTTCACATCTTGCTCCCGTAGTGTAGTCCGGCCAACCATCTTGGCCTCTCGAGCCAAAGACACGGGTTCGAATCCCGTCGGGAGCACTTTTACATCAAAAAATGCGACTGAATGGGAGCACTTTTCTTCAGTGCCTCTTGATGTATTGTATCAATACCAAATTCACTAGTCATCATTTCTCTACCATGATATGTATATCTACCATGATATGGTTATGATGACCGATGCAATACTCACGATCATCAAACTTATCCCAATAATCTTAGTCATCCCACTTTCCAATCAGCCGGCTCAACTTCAGACCATTTTCTTTTGGAACCTATAGCATCGATCTGCTCACCGAACCTGGATAGTTCGTAGGCCCATTTCATCACCACGAATCCAAACAGGACAGAATCCCCGCTGATATGTATGGCATCATATTGAAAGATATTAGAAAATCTATAAAATTTTATTGGATCATATTCGATTGATAAGATGATATGTTGATAAAGTGGTTTTGAAGTCAATGGGTGATTGGTAGCTAGTAAACCATCTTAAATCATCGATCTTCTGGATCTTCGATCCCTGACCGATCCGATTCCTTCACTTCATAAACATCCTCATCTCCTTCTTTTTCCGAAGCGGTAGTATCCTTATCGACTTTTTTTGTCGTTTGGTGCCTTTCCGGCCTCCTATAACCTAGAGCTAATAGAAAATAGCCTCCAGCTAGTAATATCATCATCACGGAAAGCATCCTTAGGATGTGCAGAAGGAGAGTTTCTAATTCAGCCCCAGTATCGACAAAATGCAGACTCCATATCAACCTTCCCAGTGAAATTAAAATTATCGAAGAAGACCCTGCATAAAGGTATTTTTTAGTGCTTTCTTTTACCAATTCATATATCAAAAGTACAGGAGCCAGGGCATAGCAAATTTGTGTTATCAGTGAAGCGGAACCCTGCAGTATTACAGAACGCTGCAATTGCTCAACAGACCCAGCCTGAATAGAAGGATTCGCCAAGTTGGCTAAAAATCCGATCACGATCAAAGCTACTCCGATATTCACTTTGTTTTTGTGGGCTTGTGAGAACCTATCCGCGCCTTCGTATATCTTATATATACCTGCTAAAAATAAGACGGCTCCACCAAAACCAACGAGAGAAATGAAACAGATAAAACCCGTGAGATCTCTGCCCGGGTCATAACTCCAGCTTAGGAATGAAAGCCCTGTGATGACATATAAAAATATATAGACATAAAGTCCGTAGGTCATATAGTCTAATCCTGAACTCGTATCTTCATCGAGATCTGATTTGGTCAATTTTATCCCTCGTTCTATCTCACAGGTCTTTTTTATCGAATATCAAAGCCGCACCTACCAGAGGTAAGATTATCCAGATAAGGAATCCTATCCATAAGACTTCAATACTCAAAAAGTCAGGTATGGCCATGGCTTCACTACCAGTTATCCTCGGAGTTATGTAGTAAAATATATCGGCAGGGTTCGCTAGAGCTAATTGATAGAACCATTCTGGGAATTCAGCGACAGCTGCTCCTTCCATCTCGAATTCCCAACCCGTTGCTATAGCTCCGACCAAGAGGAGGATATCCCATATTATCATGAAGAATATCCATATGAAAACGCCTCCTGCAAGTGCCCTAGATCTCCTGTTAACCATGCTGGAGATTAAAATCGATACACTGAGAAAGGAAAGGCTGAATAGGAAAGAGGCGATCATGAATTCAAAATACATGAAAGAATCCCCGAATCCTATGGTGAAGCCGCTGATCACACCACCGATGCCGAAGCCGACAATGACGATAAATGCCAGTACTGAGCCCAGGCCCACAAATTTACCCAGGACTATCTCCTTTCTGTCCAGTTCAGATGTAAGCAGTAAACCGATAGATTTAGATTCTACCTCTTTCGCCAAGGTTTTGTAACCCAACATTATCGCAACGATCGCTATCAGGTAAAAATTGAGTTCTCTGGAGAACGTTATTATATCTTCGAACCCGGCATCGTCTCTTATATGTCCCTGATATGTAGAGATCATCACTATGAATATGACGAATAATGCGGTGAGGGCCATTATCCATCTGTTCCTGACGTTATCCATGAATTCCTTTTTTGCTATAGTAAACAATGACTTTGATCTGCTGTCCGACATGTTTATCCCTTCATAAATCTCATGAAGATATCTTCAAGATCGCCCTCTTCGCTTGAGAAGTCTAATATATCTATACCTTCGTTTTCAAGAAGGTCCATTACTTTTTTCTTGTCGGTCTGATCACAGATGACTTCTACCCTACTGCCTCTCCCCCGAAATTTTTTGATAGGACTGATATCCTTCAACTCGTCCCTTATCTCTTCGTAATCTCGTGATATGGTCAGTGTCAATTTGGACGGGATGTCCAATCTTTTTCTCAACTCGTATACTGAATCTAGTGCTCTCAATCTCCCTTCCACTATGATTCCTACACGATCTGCGACCTCCTGAACATTCGGTAGTATGTGAGATGAGAAGAAAACGGTCCGACTTCCGTCAACGTAATCTTTAACCATCTTTTTGATCTGCGTCGTCCCTTCAGGATCCAGTCCGGAGGCGGGTTCGTCTAAAATCAGAAGTGGGGGCTTCCCGACTAGTGCTTGAGCGAAGGCAAGCCTCTGCGCCATACCCTTTGAATATTCTCCGACTTTCCTATCCGATGCATATTGGAGGTTCACTTTTCCTAGAAGCTCATCTACTTCCTGTCTAGAGGCTCCTCTAAGATCGGCGAAGAATTTCAGCGTCTCCCTTCCAGTAAGGTTGCCGTAAAGGTCGACGTTTTCAGGAAGATATCCTATCTTACTCGTAGCTGATCTTCTATTCGAATCCAGCTCTTCACCCATCACTCTGATTGTCCCTGCAGTCGGTCTCAAAAGACCCATTATCGATTTGATAGTTGTTGTTTTTCCCGCTCCATTGGGACCTAAAAAACCGAATATCTCGCCCTCAGCGATATCAAGATCTAAGGAATCTACTGCCCTGATATCTCCATATGATTTTGTCAGCCCCTTAACTTCAACTACCGAACCCATAAGAGAGCGATCTCAAAAAGGATATATATTTCTTTTCCAAAATCAGATCTGATAAATAAAATCCATTTTGATCGGATCGTTGAAAAGACAAAACCTAAAAAGAAAAGATTTATATTTATGCAACTTTTTTGCAAAATCATGTCTCACGAATATGTTTCTACTGTGACCTGGAGCGATGATGAAGACGAACATGGGACGATTTCGATGGACTGCGGATACGCATGCAGCTTTCATAAACCTGTGGAGTTCGGCGGAACTGAAGGCGTCATGAATCCTGAGGACGCTTTCGTCGGTTCTTTAGCCATGTGTTATTCCATAACACTTGAATCCACCCTTGAGAAGATGAGACTAGAGCTAGAAGACTTCGAACTCGAGACCAAAGGGATCTTAGAAGATACCGACGAAGGCAGCATGATAACCAAGATCGATCTGATACCTAGAGTAAAGCTCAAGAACCAGGAAGACAGAAATAAGGTTGAAAAAGCGTTAGAACTCGCCAAGAAGAACTGCTTGATATCGAAAAGCATGAGATCCAAGATTGAATTGAAACCTGAGATAGCATAGTACTTTATTCGATCACGGTTTAGACCAACAAATTTATCACATAAGTATGTTATATATTGTAACGGTGATCGAATATGGCAGAACCAAAGATGGCTACTTTTGAAGCTGAAGTCGATAAAAAGGAAGGTATGGAATGTGAGGCTAAGATGAGAGATTTCTCCTTGACTATCGATGAACCCGAAAATCTAGGAGGGACCAATAAAGGACCGAACCCTGTCGAAGTCCTTCTCAGTTCATTGGGAGGTTGTTTGAGCATCGTTGGCGTCGTTGTTGCAAAAGAGATGGGTCTTGAGCTTGGAAACTTCGATCTGAAGATCCAAGGCGATCTTGATCCACGTGGTTTTCAGGGGACTGCTGACGTCCCTGCCGGTTTTCAGGACATCCGTGTAAAGATCGAAGAGATCGAAGGCATCCCAGAAGAGAAGATGGAAGAGTTCATCGAAGGTATAAAGAAAAGATGTCCCATCGAAGATACTTTAGAAAGGAGCTTAGAAGTCCAGATCGAAAAGTAAACTCCAAACCTGTTTCCCTTTTTTTGATGTATTTTACCGATAGATATAACAGCAAAATATTAATCCTTCCTTTAACATTATTAGATTAAGAGGGATGATATTTTTGCCTAAAGAAGATAAGCTGATGATGTTTTACGGGAAGGAATGTCCGGAATGTGAAGTGGTAAGGGAAAGACTAGAAAGATTACGAGAGGAAGAGGATATCGAAGTCAAAGAATATGAAGTCTGGCACGATTCCAACAATCAATCTTTGATGATGAAATATGCTGAAGAGAGATGTATCGGTGTTCCTTTTCTTTT
>JAFDTP010000192.1 GCA_019594195.1 Thermoplasmata archaeon | reverse complement strand
GAGAAAAAGAGCATCCGGTCAAGAAAGTTGTTTTCAACGGTATAGTGACGCAGCGTCTCGTTGACATAGCCATGGATGCGGGTGTTGAAAAATTGATAGGTCGAAAGGTAGGTAATATTCCTAAGCTGCCTACATCACTGGAGGTTCTTTCCTGGGATAAGCTGAAAAACAATTAAGTCTCATCATTTTCTAAAACCCTTTTTTATTTTTGATCATCTTTATGATATGATCAATAGATACGAGGCAGAATTTTTTTATAATAGCCCATTTGTCATGTATCTGGTAATCATGACTAAATATGTTTATTCCTTTGAAGAAGGCAGTGCTGAGATGAAAGATTTACTCGGTGGTAAAGGTTCCAATCTTGCGGAGATGACTGATATAGGTCTTAACGTCCCTCCAGGTTATACAGTGACAACTGAGGCATGTCTAGAATATTTAGAAGAAGGCGAGATGACCAAGAAGATAATAAAACAGATGAAAAAACAAATGAAAAAACTAGAGAAAAAGATGGATCAGAACTTCGGTGATCCTGAAGATCCACTGTTGGTTTCTGTAAGGTCAGGAGCTGCAGTATCTATGCCTGGTATGATGGACACGATATTGAATTTAGGGCTTAATGATGAAACTTTAGAGGGACTCATAGAAAAAACAGATGAAAGATTCGCTTATGATAGTTATAGACGTTTTATCAACATGTTCGGTGAAGTGGTTAGAGGTATTCCACATAGTGAATTCGAAGAGATAATGGACGAGGTCAAGGAAGAAAGGAACGCGGATCAGGATGTGGATCTTGATGCAGAAGGTATGAAAGAAGTTACAGCGAGATACAAAGAATTGGTCGGCGATATACCTTCTGATCCTTGGGAACAGCTCATCGAAGCTACCAAAGCAGTTTTCGCTTCTTGGGATAATGACAGAGCGGTCAGATATAGAAATCTTAACGATCTTCCCCACGATATGGGTACCGCTGTGAACGTCCAAGCTATGGTCTATGGTAATACAGGTAAGACCTCAGGCAGCGGCGTCGCTTTTACTAGAGACCCTTCAACAGGTGAAAATGAAGTATACGGAGAATTTTTACAGAACGCCCAGGGTGAAGATGTAGTAGCTGGAATAAGAACACCACTTGACATATCAGAGTTAAAAGAGATGTGGCCCGATATCTATGATGAGTTGGAAGAAGTATGTCACATATTGGAAGAAGAATACAAAGATATGCAGGATTTGGAATTCACAGTAGAGGATAAGGAACTTTTCATACTTCAGACAAGGACCGGAAAAAGGACGCCAAATGCTGCGGTAAAAATAGCTCACGACATGCATGAGGAAGGTATAATCAGTAAGGAGGTCGCGCTTCTTCGAGTCGAAGGTGATCAGATAGAGAAGATACTCCATAAAAGGATAGATCCTGAAGCCGAATTGGATAAGTTGACTCAAGGACTGAACGCCTCTCCAGGAGCAGCTACTGGAAAAGTCATTTTCGATACTGATGAGGCGGAAAAGAGAGGTAATGAAGGAGAATCAGTCGTTCTCGTTAGGAATGAGACCACTCCTGAAGATATACACGGTTTAGCGGCCGCTGAAGGGGTTTTGACCAGCAGAGGTGGTATGACGAGCCATGCTGCGGTCGTGGCTAGAGGTATGGGAAAACCTTGTGTAGCTGGAGCTGAAGAGATAGATATCGATCTTGCAAGTGAATATTTTGAAGTCGACGGTACAAAGGTGGAGAAAGGAGATATAATAACGATAGACGGTACCACGGGAGATGTTATACTCGGTGAAGCACCTTTGATAGAACCTGAATTCACTGTTGAGTTCAAGAAGCTCTTGGAATGGGCCGATGAGATAAGGAACATGGGCGTTTGGACTAATGCCGATACTCCTAAAGACGCTGAGAAGGCGATAGAATTCGGTGCT
>JAFDTP010000136.1 GCA_019594195.1 Thermoplasmata archaeon | reverse complement strand
GTCTCTAAAGCGACTTTCTCATTAGCTGAATATTCAAAGTACATCCCGTAATCCTTGGCTATCTTTTCAAAAGTATTGCCTATCTCAGAAGATGGAGTCCCCGGATAGGTCGAACCGTGTCCGATCCCGGCCTCCAAAGCTCCTCTGACGATAGCTTCATTTCCTAGCAGTAATTCCTCTCTACCGGGCTCATCTACCAGCAGCTCTTTCATTTGATACACCTAGTCCTCTTCGTAGAGTTCTTCCTTAGTGAACTTTTCTTTTTTCTTCAATCTATTCCAATATCTATCGACGTTCTTTTGTATCTTCTCTACCTCTTCTTTGGGAAGGTGTCTGAATCTGCCCTGCGGCTTTAGATACTCTTTGACAGGAACGACTTCTTCTTCCTTCGGTTCCTTGTAGATGTTGTAAACACCGTTCTCTATCTCGTAAAGCGGGAAGACTCTAGATTTGAAAGCTAACCTGCCTAACTTTATTGTCGAATTCGGATTAGATCTCCATCCGGTCGGACAAGGGGCGTAGACATGGATGAATCTTGGGCCGTCCTTCTCCGCGGCCTTCTTGAATTTTTCTATGAACGATTCGGGATAAGCCACGTTCACCGTCGCTGCATAGGGTATGTTGTGACTCTCCAATATCTCCATCATGTCTTTCTTCGTACCTTTTTTCCAATCACCTTCACTTCCCACAGGAGTAGTGGTAGTCCAAGCACCTTCAGGTGTCGCACCACTTCTTTGTATACCGGTATTCATGTAAGCTTCGTTGTCATACATAACCTGGATGGTATCAGTTCCTCTTTCTACAGCGCCAGAAAGCGCCTGTAAACCTATGTCAGCTGTACCTCCATCGCCGGCAAAACCGACGACGTTGATATCTGCATCTATGTCCAGCGAATCTAGAGCCGCTCTTATACCGGAAGATGAAATACCGGTGGTCTCGAAAGCGGTGTAGAGCAGCGGAACCTCAAGGTTTCTCGAAGGATAAACACCAGGTATGACCGCCCAACAACAAGCGGGTATATTGACCGTAGTCTCTTTACCTAAAGCTTTCAACATATATCTCATGGCGTGGGCTGCCCCACAACCTGGACAGGCATTATGACCGGAATTCATCAACTCCTTCTCAGGTATATCCGACATGATTATCTCCTCCATTTATTCCTATTAATTCTAAGATCTACCCATTCGACCTCTTTATCGACTTCATCATCCAGAAGCTTGATCGAATCCTCCATTATCATTTCTAGTACCTCAGGTATAAGATCTCTGCCACCTAATCCCACGATGTAGTTCTTTACTTTTGGAGGATTCTGTAAACTGTAGAGAGCTTCCTTGATCTCTCTAGCCGCGTCTCCAACAGCGCCGAAAGAGTAAGACCTATCTAATATGCCGATCACGTTCACATCTTTGGCTAATTCTCTTATCTCTTCTTTCGGGAAGGGTCTGAAAGTTCTCAATCTCGCCAGACCGATATTGTGCCCTTCTTCTCTGAGTTCATCTATCACGTCTTTAGAAGTTCCTGAGATGGAGCCCATCGTGACCATCAAAACGTCTATGTCATCTGTTTTGTACTCCTCTATCAGTCCACCAGGATCTCTACCGAAGGTTTCTTTGAATTCTTGGTTGACCTCTTTTACCTTGTCTTTAGCTTCAGTCATCGCTTCTTCGAGTTTTTTAGCGAAATCCATGTACCAGTCCGGCATCACGATCGATCCGAATCCTTTTGGATTCTCTATATCGATCTTGTGGTCTGGCTCATAAGCAGGTAAGAAATCATCGACCTTTTCCTTGTCATAGATCTCTACCGGTTCCCTAGTATGACTCAATATGAATGCGTCTTCTACGATCATACCTGGGAGCATCACGTCTTCGTCTTCACAGATCTTGTAAGCCATTATCACACTGTCTAATACTTCCTGATTGTTCTCACAGAAGAATTGCATCATACCGCTGCCCTTCTGAGCGATCGTATCAAGGTGATCGGCCCATACGCTCCAGGGCGGACCCATAGCTCTGTTAACATTGGTCATCACTATCGGCAAACGGGCTCTAGCGGCCCACATCAACATCTCATGCATCAAAGCCAAACCATGAGCGGAAGTCGCGGTGTATGATCTTGCCCCAGTAGCGGAAGCAGCTATGCATCCAGCCATAGCGGAATGTTCGCTCTCTACCTTCACGAATTCACTGTCCATCTCACCATCAGCTACGAATTCGGATATCTTCTCGACTATTTCAGTTTGAGGCGTTATTGGATAAGCCGAAACGACATCTACGTCTGCTAACCTAGCTCCATATGCGGACGAATAATTCCCAGTAACTATCTTATGTTTAGACATATTTTTCCTCCTTTTCCATCTCTATGGCATCTACCGGACAGATATCTGCGCAGATCCCACAGCCCTTACAGAAGTCGAAGTCAACAACTGCCCCCTCATCTTCTACGAATATCGCGACGTCGGGACAAAATTTCCAACATTCTCCACAATTGATACACGTTTCCTGATCAACTATCGGCCTTACTGTCCTCCAACTGCCGGTCTTATTCAAGTATTCAGAGTTACAATCGGTTATGGGTGTTCTTGGAAGGTCTGTATGATCCTCTGGATCCTCACAGATCAGATCTTCGGATTTTGGTATGTCCGTCTGTTCAGAAAGCAGCGTTACGTCGGGAGACTCTAATTTATCTCCGGGGTAGGGGCCTTTCAATTCATCATAGGCCACTTCTGCTGCCTCTGCATTTGCCTTGTTTTTAGCAGGAGCGTGCTCTCGAATGGCATTTATCATCGATTCTCTTTCTACCATTCCCGTAGCATTGCTGACAGCGCCTAGGATTGCTGTATTGACGATCGGGGCGACTTCTGACCCTAATCCATGATCAACAGCGATCTTACTCGCATCAACCGTATAAACGTCAGCATCTGTGTCGACTTTCATCTCTTCAGGGTCTTTTGCCGTGTTAAGTATGATCTCACCATCATCACTCAGTCCATCAGTTACGTCGACCGCTTCTAAAAGAGCTGTATCTAAAACAACGACCACGTCAGGTTCATGGATCTTTGAATGGTCTCTGACAGTCTTCTCGTCTATCCTCGTGAACGCCGTAACAGGTGCACCCCTACGCTCGACTCCGAACATCGGGAATGCCTGTACATCCTTTCCTTCCTCAAAGGCGGCTCGGGCCAGCAGCTCAGAAGCTACGACTGAGCCCTGTCCACCTCTTCCATGGAAGCGAACTTCTATCATCTCAATAGCACCAAGTGACTATTAAAGTCTACTATAAAGACCTTTTTGTAACTTACTCTGGATAAGATGGGTGGTGATAAAATGAAGACGAAAGGGTTAAATAAAAATATCACATGTTTCCCTCAAGTACATAACCTGATCTTAATTTGCATCTATCATTTGATCATGAATGGGCCGGTGGTCCGTCGGAAGCAAAGCTTTCAACTCACCAACGACCCATTCGCTCGCATACGCTCCCTCATGGGCCGGTGGTCTAGGGGTCATGACGTCGCCCTTACAGCTGCCAAAACAGTATGAAAGGCGAAGTTCGGCGGTTCAAATCCGCCTCGGCCCACTTCACTATTTTTGATCACCCTTGTAAATCAGAATAACTTTTAATTATTCGATCAGCTTATTGATTACAAATGGATGATCTACCTGGTAGAAAGAAGATACTACTCCATCTAGTAGACAAAGAGAAGGTCAAGCAGGACAACCCATGTTCATTCTCATATTGCCAGGAGGGTATCGCAGAAGCGGTAGGACTCTCTCAG
>JAFDTP010000029.1 GCA_019594195.1 Thermoplasmata archaeon | reverse complement strand
ATCTGTGATCCCAAAAAATACCACTAGCGGCTTTTCCAATCCATTCGCTTTCTCCAAAGCGTATTCTAAAGCGTGATTGAATTCAGACCTTTGAGCTCGCTGCATCCAATAAAGGACAAAATCACCTTCACCTTCTGCTTCATGATTTAATACGTTCAATCTCTCTGATTGGATATCCTCATAACCTTTGATAGTTACCATCTTTTCCCTACTTACAGGATTCATTTCAAATGATTTAATATTTCACTTCGTTTTAGACCGTTTATTATTTATATATCATCACAATAACCATACCCCTTAGGTGTATAAGATGTCCGAAGATATTGAGATACCAGATGAAGTCGATTCCGTAGCGCTGAAATTTTTAGATATACAAGGAAAACCAAGAGAGATACGTATACCTCCAGAAACATTCGATGTTGTTAAAGAAGAGGGTATGAGTTTCGACTCTTCCAACCTCGGCTTTTCAGACGTTTCTCAAAGTGATATGATCGCAGTGCCCATCCCTTCCACTATGAGGATTTTGGATCACGGCACGGAAAAAGTAGCTGTTTTCCTCTGTGAGATGAGATGGCCGGACGGATCTCCTTTCAAAGGCGATCCAAGATATCTTCTCAGAAAGACGATGGAGGAACTATCTGAAAGAGGCATCGAGATACACGTAAAACCAGAATATGAGTTCCATCTTTTAGATAGAGAAACTTTTGAACCTATAGATTCAGGCCATTACATAGATGGAAGAACAGATCAGACCCGGATGATCGGAGAACTATCGAAAGCTATGGATGAATACGATTTCAGTGTCGAAAAGATACATCATGAAGTAGCTCCGGGCCAACATGAAATCGAACCTTTACCCTATGATGATCCTTTAGAAGCCGCTGATGATTTCCTCTTCATAAGAGAGATCGTTAAAGAAAAGGCGGCAGAAAACGGAGTATTCGCGACTTTCATGCCCAAGCCTTTATCTGGAGAAGCCGGAAATGGCTTCCACGTTCATATGTCTTTATTTGAAGATGGAGAATATATGTTTTCATCGGATGAATTGAACGAGAAGTCGGCCGGTTTCCTTGGTGGTCTTTTAGATCATGCAGAGGCGCTTTCCGCTGTCGTTTCTCCCACGATCAACTCATACAAAAGACTCGTTCCGGGTTATGAAGCGCCAGTATACATCTCATGGGGCGGCGAGAACCGCAGCGTTCTAGTAAGGATCCCTGCCTATGGCACTGAAGAACAGAAGAAGGGCAGGATCGAATACAGAGCAGGAGATGCTTCTGCGAACATCTATTTCATGTTGAATTCACTGATCCGAGCGGGTATGGATGGCATGAAAAAATCCACTGATCCAGGTGAAGAGGTCACAGAAGATCTCTTTACGGTCGAAGATAGGAATATTAAAGATAGAGGTATCGAATTTTTACCCTCTAGCTTATCAGAGGCGCTTGACGAGTTGGAAGATGATGAAGTCATCAAAGATTCACTGGGCGAATCTTACAAGCATTATATGAGGATGAAGAGGAATGAGGTAGAACAGTTCCAGCTAGAGGTGACCGATTGGGAGCTGCGGAATTATCTTGATTACTAAAACTTCAACTCAGTATAGAGTGTCACGTAGAGTTTGATCATCCCCACCGCGCCTATGATTATACCCGCATTTAGGGATAAGAAGGAGAACGTCTGCAGGGTATTATACAAGAGGTAACCAGAAAATCCTAAAAGCAGTATTGGAAATAGGAACTTGACCTGACCCATTTTTGTACCTTCACTTATCTTGCTCATCCGAGGGCTATCGAGATGTTCATTAAACAATCCCGTATTTTGTTCCATGTCTGCTACGATATCCGAGAATTTTTCGATATTCTCTGACAGACTGTCCTCGTCTAGATCGATCTTGAACTTACTGAACATAGCTAATCCAGATTCTAGTATGAGTGCTCTGAAATCTTCCTGATTATTTTTTATGAGATCGTCGATCCTTTCTACTATATCCTTGGTGAATAGATCATCTATCTCCCCCTCGTTGATCTTCCTACTGCTGTATATATCTAGACCTTGTTTGTTTATCTCTTCGACTTTTAATTCGTGAGAATCTCTAGGTTTAGAAATATCTGGTGTATTTATTATCAGATCACTCGGAAGTTCTATCTTGTTTTCAACGGCAAATATCGTTTTGGCAGGATTCTTTCTACCTCCTCTATCTGGATGTATGTAGGTCCTTTTCCCTCCTAAAATTCCAAATAGATTCGGCCAATTTGAAAGTAGATTCAGACTTTTTTTTACTTCGAGACCTTTACTCTCTGCGACTTTTTTGTATGTCCTCCAAATATCTTTTCCGATCCTGTAATTATAGATGATCCTGATCATATAGAGTATACCCAAAATGATCACTGCGAATACGCCAATAATCTCAAGCCAAGTCGGTATCATGATCATCCTCAATATTCATATCCTTTCATCTCTTCGTCCGATAATTCAACTCCCATACTGAGTGCGATCCGGTTTACGAAGTTGAAGTAACTGGCGATCAAAGTCATGTTAAGTATCTGTTCGTCGGAAAAACCCTTGCTTCGAAGACGATCTAGATCACTCTCTTTTACCGAGTCAGGCTCTTCCGTCGTTTTCTTAACGAAGTCTAACATAGCTTTATCTTTTTGAGGAAGTTCTAGGTCTTCATAGCCTTCTACAAGAGTGTTCGTCCGTTCTTTATCTCTCCAGTAGTGATTTAGGGCTTCAGCGTGGTGGTTGACACAGTAATCACAACCGTTCATAGAAGAAACGACCACGCCTATCATCTCACACTGTTCCCTACTCAGGCTCCTGTCTTCGAACATTATAGAAAGATACAAGTCAAGGTGATGGTCCATAGCAGAAGGCATCAGGCTCTGGACTCTCATTATATTGGATAACTTTCCTCTTTTTTCTTTGATCCTATCGTAGACTTCTTTAGTTTTTCCTTCAGATTTGTCATGCTCAACTTCTCTTATCCAGGACATAGCATCACTTTTTTCATAAATCTTTGCCCTATTATATCAAATTAAGGTAACAAATCTTTAAACCTTGCAACCGTTGATTTTGAAAAATCATTGATAAACTTTTTAATATACATAGACATTTAACAACAAGAATCCGACAGGAGGGCACATCATGGAAATAGAAATCAAAGAATTGGTCCCTGAAACGATCGGTGGCTACAGTGGTCTATTAGCTCCTCTTATAGGCTATGTTTTCATAACGATATCCCTTGCGATGCATGATGATTTTACATTGAGTCAAAATTCTCTTAGTGATCTGGGAGAAGTGGGTGTCCAGTATAACAACGTATTCAATTTTGCACTTATAATCTCGGGCATTTTATTTCTGATCTTCATATTAGGGATGCTGAGAAAGGCCGAAAGTAGAGTTGGGGAGATCGGCTTGATAGGTCTATTTTTGGGTGCTGGTTTTTTGATGCTGACCGGCATATTTCCAAAGGGCACTGCCCCTCATATGATCATGGCTATATTATTTTACTCAACTTCCGCCGGTGGTTTGATCTTATTTGGTTTAGATAAATTTTTGGAGTTCGAACCAAAATGGTCGGTACTCATTTGGTCTTCGATCGGTTTTGCCGCTATATCTATAGGGTTAGTTTCCACACTTTCACCTGACGGCATCGCGATATATGAGATAATAGGATCTATGCCGTTGATGCAGTTCAGTCTAGTTTTCGGCACCGAACTATTGACGGAGTGAAAAAAAATTTAGGCCATCTATCTGTTTTATATCTTTTAGAAATTCAGATCTCCGGATTCTAGCTGCTTTTTGAGCTGTTTTCTCATCTTTCTGTTTCCAGAGAAACCCTTTATAGCTTTCTTGGTTTTCTTATAATGCGATAATAGATCCCTGATATCTTTAGGCCTCCTTCCGCTTCCCATAGCTATCCTTTTGATACGTTCTCCCTTTATCTGATTTGGATTTTCCATCTCTTCCTCGGTCATACTATCCATTATTATCCTGAAATCGTCAAGTTTTTCCTGCGTATTCATTATCTCTTCTTCGGAGATAGATGCGGGGCCCATAGGCAACATGTCAACTATCTTCTGTAGAGGTCCCACACCGGTCAACATCTCCATCTGCTCGTACATGTCTTTCAGGTCAAAGTCTCCGGCAAGCATCTTTTTAGCGGTCTCTTCAGCCTGGTCTTCATCGATCGCCTCTTCCGCTTTCTCTAAAAGTTTTTCTACGTCGCCCATCCCCAATAATCTAGACGTGAAGCTTTTGGGATCGAATTCTTCTAGGTCACGTATCCTTTCACCGGTCCCTATGAAAACTACTGGTGCGTCGGTCTCGGCTACAGCACTCAAAGCACCGCCGCCTTTGGCGGAGCCGTCCATCTTAGTTATTATGGTTTTAGTAACACCAACTGCGTCGTGGAAGGCTTTAGCCTGGGGTCCAGCCTGCTGACCGATAGAAGCATCGACATTCAGGACAACTTCATCGGGTTCAGCAACGTTCTTTATGAGCTGTATCTCTCTGATCAATTCATCCTCCAGTGAGTGCCGTCCTGCAGTATCGACGATCACGACATCATAATCTTCAAACTTTTCCATCCCCTTTCTGACGATCTTAGGTGCTTTCTCCTCGTCAGGATCACCATACACCGGCACTCCTGCATCTTCTGCGACTTGAGATAACTGATCGTATGCCGCGGGACGGTGTGTGTCTCCAGCGATCAGAGCCGTGTTGAGCCCCCTCTTCTGAAAGTAGGCGGCCAGTTTCCCACAGGTCGTGGTTTTACCCTGACCGTAAAGTCCGACCATCATTATCGTCTGAGGCTTCAATTTTAGTTCTTCGCCATGACCGAGTATACTCACGAACTCGTCATGTATTATTCTTATAAGATGTTCTCTTGGACTCATCCCGGAAGGTGGTTTTTCCTCGATCCCTCTCTCCTTTATCTTTTCGGTCAGATCAAGAGCTAATTGGACTTCGATATCAGCCTCTATCATAGCCCTCTGTATATCTTTACTTATATCTTTTATCAGTTGCTTGTCTACGTGACTGGCTTTGGTGACTTTTTCGACTGCATTCCTTAGTCCGTCCTTTAGATTTTCGAGAGCCATGGAAAATAGAATTTCTGTGAAGGGTTATTAATGTTTTTGGTCGACTTTGCTTTTCTCCCGAAAACATAATGTAGTTTAGATTGAATATAGGTTCGGTCGACATGGCAGATGAAAGAGAGACCCAGGAAGGTAGAACGACATTCAACCGACTCAGAGGTATGGATGTATTCGATTCGGATGGTGAACAGTTCGGTCATGTACATGATATCGAGATAAACAAATCAACTTTGAATCCGACAAAATTGATCATCCATAAGGGTTTTTTCGGAGAATATATGAGAGTTGATCTTAAATATATAGAAAAAATCACTAGAGACTCGATCCATCTCTGGATAAGTCCTGCTAAAAATCTAATCGGTACTAGAGTTGTGGACTCAGAGGGCGACGAGATGGGCGAAGTCAAGGACGCAGAAAAAGACAAGGACGGAGAATTGGCTTACATAATGGTCGAAACAAGGGTGATAAGGACTAAAGATGACGATGAAGAGTCGGTTGAAACATATACGGTCCCTATGCTTTCTTTTGAAGACATGAGCGTTACGTTGCCCACTCCTTTGGAGGATGGAAGCGTTGCGACGAGGATAGAGATGGATCATGAGAAGATCTGCATAGAGGCGGAAGATATAACGGATGTAGGCAAGGACTGTATTAAGCTGAAGAAGAAAAAAGAAGATTACGTAAAATAGTTACTACTTCTAAAAAATAAACCTTATATCAAACGATCCGTTAAGGGTTTGAATAAGGTCGATACATCTGTAGCTTAAAGATGCGCCGTGAAGAAAGGGATAATAAATGAGTGAAATTGAAGATCTACGTGAGATCGTGATAGATGCCGACGAAAGGTTGGAAGACAAAGATAGAGTCAGAGAACTCGCCATGAAGTCGTCTCGAGCTATAAGGAGGATATCTAAGAACGTTATCCAGGAGATCCATCGTGATAAAGATGAGTCTGTATCTTTGAAAGAGGCCCAGGAAGAGATAAACAAGCTGAAAAGTATCATCGAGGATCACCCAGAATTGTACCATTCTGGATTCCTTCGAAATGGGCTGCAGGAATATGCCGAGGCGCATATACTTCTGTCGCTTTTGAGAGAGGAAAAACCGAAATCACCTGAAGAATTGGGTATAACTCCCAGTTCATACGTTTTGGGCCTTTCTGATGTCGTAGGCGAACTGAGGAGGATGATACTTGATGAACTCACTGAGGGGAGGATAGAGAATGCGAAGGAACTCCATGGATATATGGAGGACATCAAAGATATGATAATGGATTTTGACTATCCTAACGCAATAGTGCCGATAAGGAACAAGCAGGATACCGCGAGAAATCTAGTAGAAAAAACTAGAGGGGATATAGCGAACTCGGTTAGGAACGAAAGATTGATGGATAAGATGGACGAGATGATGGAAGGACTAGATTGAATATTATAGATAACAAGGAACCTGCCGCATATCACTTTTCAGATTTTCTCTCTAAAAGCACTTCTTTTCCATACTCTATTTTGAATATTCGATGATAAGGGATATGTGCCTCTTCTGTTTTTATAAAAGATCTTCCTAAGTCTTTTATCTCTTCTCCTTCCATCACTCTAAAATCTCCTGGGGCCCCACGGTGAACATAATAGATACTCGCCTTTTTTAGATCTTTTTCTTCTCTCCATTTCAATTCATTGAGTATGTCCCTAGGATTTTTGGAAGTCATAAATACATAACTGTAAAAGCAAGATAAAAAAGTAACTTCCCTACTTTCAGTCCGTACCTTGTTTAAAGACTTGGAAAAAGGTGCGAAAAAAGTAAAAATAGGAAGTAAATACGACCGTATGACAGAAAAGCTAAAATGGGGCGAGATGAACCGTTGGGAACTTGACCAAAGATCCGAGATGGTCGATACGGCGATTTTGCCCATCGGTAGTTTAGAGCAGCACGGCCCTCACTTACCTCTTGACACGGACACTTTCGATGCCGAACATATCGTAGAAAGGGCTGTTGAAAGACTAGAACCTCCAAGGCCGCCTATACTGCCGGTCATCCCATATGGGGTCAGCGATCATCACATGTCTTTTCCAGGTACTGTTACTTTGAGTCCAGATGTTCTCGAAGAAACGATATTGGATATAGGTAGATCGATACTTCAACACGGCTTTTTCAAACTGTATATATACAACGGGCACGGAGGCAACGAATCCGCAATAAGGACCGCGGCCCAGAAGTTAAAAAATGAGACCGGTATGCTCGTGGTAACAGATTCTTTTGAAAGTTTTGAGCCTGAAAGGAAAGAGATCATAGAAAGTGATAACGATGTGCATGCTGGCGAATTTGAGACTTCATTGGTTTTGGCGGTCAGAGATGAGATGGTCGACGAAAGGACCATACCAGAAGAAGAAGTAGAATTTCCTGATACCAAGATGGAATTCGACCATGATCCCGAATTCAATTATACATGGAATACCCATGATCTAACCAGGACGGGAGTGATCGGGGACGCTACAAGAGCGACAAAAGAAAAAGGAGAGAAGTTATGGAAAGCAGGTATAGAAAGACTGACCGAAAGGTTGAAGACAGTCATGGATATATCTCATCGATTAAATTAGGTGGTGGAGTGTAAAATATGGAGCCTATTATCACGGTGATAGCTTTCGTACCTGCGATGATAGCCAATTCATTAGCAGTCCTCTTCGGAGGAGGTCCTCCGATCGATGCCGGGACAAAATGGAAAGGTAAAAGAATCCTAGGGGATGGTAAGACATGGCAAGGACTTTTTGGAGGAGGATTCAGTGCGGGTCTGATCGGCCTGGCTATACAATTATTATCATCTAACTACTACATATATCCTTCTTTACCCCGTGGGATCGTAGTCATATCAACTCTTTCATTTGGGGCTTTGATAGGCGATATAGGAGCTAGTTTTGTGAAAAGACGGAAAGGTATCGAAAGAGGTACTAGTTCTCCTATACTTGACAGATATGATTTTATAATCGGAGCTTTTTTCTTTGTGATCATAGTTGATCCAAATTGGTTTTACATGATGCATATCGAAGGGAATTCTTGGATGGGTACGTTAATTATAATTATAGGTGTTCCCTTTTTGCATCGTGCGGTAAATATATTGGGATATAAACTCGGTTTGAAGGAAGAACCTTGGTGAAAAAAATGTTGAAAAAGATGTTGGAAAATTGCGGAGCGATAAAATATGGGGAGTTCACTTTGACCTCAGGTAAAAAAAGCAATTATTATGTGGATATAAAATTGGCGAGTACTAGGCCGGACATACTCCAGATGATAGCATCTAAAATGGCTAGAGAGGTCGACGGAAAGAAGATAGCAGGGATGGAACTTGGAGCGGTACCGATAGCCTCTGCAGTCTCTCTTAAGAAAGATCTGCCCTTTTTGATGGTCAGGAAAAAAAGTAAAGGTCACGGAACCGAAGGAAGGATAGAAGGAGATCTAGAAGAAGGCGAAGTAGTGACTGTGGTAGAAGACGTTACTACAACTGGAGGCTCAGCAGTTGAAACCGTTGAGATATTGAGAGATTCCGGAGCTGAAGTCAATAAAGTTTTGGTCGTAGTAGATAGGAAGGAAGGTGCAGAAGAAAAATTGAAAGAGATAGGTGTTGAACTCGTACCTCTGATAACTGCGGATGAACTAGTCGATGAGTGATAAGGTCCTTTATCGAATGCTGGTCAACACGATCTCTAATTTATTTTCCTTTCAAATATCTCTTTTAGGTATTTCATAGGGACACTTCCAGCGTAAAGTATGGTATCATGGAAGAATTTTTCGCTGAAGTCGTCCCCCATCTCTTCTTTCACGTCATCTTTTAGTTCTTTTATCATTTTTTTTCCTAGAAGATAGCTGAGCTGGTAGGCGGGATTTTGAGTATACCTTTTGACTTCCTTTTTTGCATCTTCTTCATCCATGCCCACTTGATCGACCAAGTACTCTACAGCTTCTTCGAAAGACATCTTGCCCGTACTCAGTTTCACGTCCACTATTATCCGGGCAGCCCTCCAAACTATATCTTTTGACTGTATAAGTCTTGCTTCGGGTGTATCGTCGAACCCGTGTTCTTTCATCATCTCTTCACAATAGTGAGCCCAACCTTCAACGGTCTCGGTAGCGTGAGAGAATATTCTAAAAACATCATCGTTCATGGTGGCTGCAGCCAACTGTAGGTGGTGCCCTGGATATCCTTCGTGTACGGTAGTGTTCCTTACATCCCAGTATGAATAATTTTTAAGGTTTTCTTCATCGTGAGGAGGTGTGACCACATATATACCTTTCTTGGTCTCATCAAATTTTGCTGGTGATATATAAGCCGCGAAGGGTATGATGTTTCTCATGTACTCCGGGGTTTCGATGACCTCTATCTCTTCATCGTCGGGTATAGTTGCAAGGTCCTTTTTTTCGATGAATTGCTTCGCATCTTCTAAACCTTCCTCATACCACTTTAAAGCATCTTCAAAACTATCTGGTGTATTTGATTCAACCTTTTCAACGGCCTCTTCAACCGTCATTTCAGGATCGATCTGCTCTGCGTATTTTTCCATATCTTTTTTCGCCTTTTCTAGTAATTCTTCGCCTATCTCGAGTATCTCCTGGGAGTCGTATCCAAGCTCCCTTTTCTCCAATAATTTTTCATACTTTTCTTCACTTATCGTGTAATCAGTTTTTCCTTCTCTTTTTTCTTTATTCAGCCACTCTATATATTCATCCAATGCTTCATCGGCTTCCCTTATGGCTTCGTTGATCTCCTCCATCCTGGAGTCATCGAAACCTTCTTCTTTAACCAACATCTGTATCAATTTGAAAAGCATCGGCAGCTGTTGCGCAGATTCTATAGCCATATCGACCCAGATCTTAACTGGCTCTTCGATCCTCGATCTTTCCTCCTCTAACATCCTGGGAACTTCTTTTATTCTAGATATTATACTTCTCAATCTCTCCTCGAGAGGTGCGAACTCTCTTTTTAGAAGTAAAAGCAAAGACGAACCGATAGAGTTCGGTGCTTGAGGATTCTCTTTCCACCGTTTGAGTTCTTTCAAGTCGAAAAGCTGTAGCTCGAATATATGTATCCCGAGTTTTTTAGCGAGTTCGTTTTCTTCATTTAGCCCATCATCGTCGAACTCCTTTAGTTTTTCTAGCCAATTTTCTATCAGTTCTATATCTTCTAAGAGTTTCTCTTCAGTAAAATCTGGTAGTCTATGATCATGCTCATGTATCCCGAGATGTGTTGCAAGGATCGGATTTCTCTCGATAAAAGTATCGAACACTTCTTTTTCAAAATCTTCAAATCTTTGGTTGATATCCATTGTATGCTACCCTTTCATCATTATATGGCATCATATATTTAATATCTGCTCTTAAGAGATATTCTAAATGATCTTATAGATATCTAGCCATTTTATACGCATTTTCCCCGTTAGTATAGAAGTCTTTGAGTTTCTCCGTGATCTGAAAACCTCTTTTTTGATAGAACTTTATCGCCTTCGAGCTGCTCACCCTGACCTCTAAAATGATCCTTTTGACCCCTAAAGAAGAACTCACCTCTACAAATCTCTGAAGTAGTTCACTCCCTACACCACGATTCCTGTAAAGTGGATGTACGGCTAACATGAGCACTCTGACACTATCCTGATCTACGATCGTACCGCAGATGAAGCCTATGATTTCGCCGTTAACTTCGTAGACCAAAAAACCTTCGTTCCACATCTCCATTATAGCTACGAATAATTCTCCGGTATATTCTTCTTCTAGAGACATTCTGGCTATCTGATGGATCCTTTCTAGGTCCTCTCTCTTTGAAATCCTTACTGGGCTCATCTGTTTTGGTGATAAGTTTAGAAAAGTATAATCTTTGTGTTTAGGGCGATGTGCAAAGCAACTTTAATGATAATTTTTAGTTTATAAACAAAAAGCTTATGTATAGTTGTACGAATGTGCAACTGTACGCGCACATGCTAGACAAAGATACGGTGAGAAGGCAAGGCAAACATGCCGAATTTGGTGATACTTCCGCTGAAGATGATTGTCATTTAGTAGAGTGTTTAGAGAGAGCGAAACATCATGTGGACCAGGACGAAATAAAAGAATGTTTCGACCGTGCCATAGGGTTGGAATGTATAAGATAAGATATCATAAATCACGATAATCACCCTCCCTCCTTTTTTCTTATCTTTGATTTTCCCTGACTAAAACGGTATATACAACTTATAACCTTATCATTTTTGAGAGGTGAAACGATGGATGAAGAGAATACTGTATTTATCGGGAGCAAAGAAACGATGAGTTATGTCCAGGCTGTCATGACCCAGTTCAGCAGCGGAAGCGACGAAGTAGTGATAAAAGCTCGTGGGAGAGCTATCAGTAAAGCGGTAGATGTCGCAGAGATCACCAGGCATCGATTCATCGAGGAGGCGAAGATAACCGATATCAGGACCGATACTGAGAAGTTAGATGACGACGAAGGAGGGACCACTAACGTTTCCTCCATGGAGATAACTCTTAAAAGATAGGAATTATAGTTGAAGTCGGAACTTTTTGAACGAACGTGCCCCCATCCACAACTAGTAAAAGAGCCTCTTTCGGTGTAAATAGTCGGCTCTTTTACTATAAAATGTGAATAACCCTCGGAGCATATCCTCATTATCTGCACTTTATGTTTTCGAGTGTTGAGATATAGTCTTCACTCAATCCGTGTTCTTCGGCACCACATATTATGGTTTCCATGTATTCTTCCGATGGCTTCAGATGGATCTCTGATCTGTATTCTTCAGTTCGATTTACTAGGTATGTGAGAACAGTCACCCAACCAGAGGTTTTTTTGACGGGTATATGCTGCCTTCTGTACATGCCGGTCTCCATATCGTTTTCGACTTTTCTTCCCTCATAGTGGTCTAATTCACTTAGGTCGTCTTTAGGTATTGTGTAAACTACCCCCTCAACTCTTTTATCGAGTTTTGGAACGATATCGCCGGCACCACCTCTCCATCTTTCGGAGTGTACTGTGAATGTCAATTTCCATCCTGGCAGTTCGACTACTTCTGCTTTTATCACTTCTATGTTTCTCTCTTTCATCTGCTGTCTGCTAAGATTGCTTCCGTAAGCGAAATATTCTACTGTTTCGATCATGCTTATCAAAACTCGGAGTTCCTTTAATACTTTTCAGGTGATAGTGAACCAAGGGCCTTTCTGTAAGAGCGATGACAGATGTTATTAAGGTAGTACTTTTTACTGAAGATGATGAAGATACTCCACCAGGACAAGAGAGAAGGGAAAATCAAAATACGCATAGATAATCTAGACGATCTTTGGCATCTCAAGAATATAATCGATCCGGGAGATGAGGTATCCGCTGTAACTTATAGGAGGGAGGAAACGCAAAGAGATAAGATACGGTCGGAAAGAGGCGAGAAAAAAAGGATGAGACTAAATATAGAGGTGGAAAAGGTCGAGTTTCATGAATTCACTGACAGACTGAGGATCCTGGGGGTTATCGTTGAGGGCCCTCAAGATCACGGCTCTTATCACACTTTGAATCTCACTGAGAGCGACGAACTGACCATCATCAAAGAATGGAAAGATCACGAACTTGATAGATTAGAAGAGGCTGTTGAAAGGAGCGAGGAGCCCCTTATCACATTTGTGGCTTTAGAGGAGCAAGAAGCCACACTTGCCATAATGAGACAGTACGGCGTTAAAGAGATGGCCCATATGTCTCCTAACAGAGGCGGCAAGATGTACGACTCCGAGAAGATGACAAGGGAGGAGTTCTTCGAAAAGATCGTTGAAAAACTAGAGACCATGATAGATCCGGGCGAACCTTTGGTTATATTAGGTCCTGGATTTACTAAGGAAGATTTTTTTGAGCACTGCAAGCGTAATCATCCCGAACTGGTGAAGAACGCCGAGGTCATCCCCGCTGGTGAGGGCGGCATGACCGGAGTGAACGAAGTCATAAAAAAGGGTAAAGAAAGGGAAGCTTTAGGGGGACAGCGCATGTCCTATGAGAGCGAACAGGTGGAGGGACTTTTGAGAGAGATTAAGAAAGACGGTGCTTATTCTTACGGGATAGAGAACGTGAAAAAAGCCGTTAAGATAGGTGCCGTTGAAACACTACTCATCCTGGACACTAAAGTGAGGGATGAGGAAGGAGAAAGACTGATGGAGAAGGTCGAGGAACTCGGCGGCGAGGTGATCGTCATAAGCAGTACTCACGAAGGTGGAGAAAAGTTAGAGGCTCTAGGTGAAGTAGGTGCCCTGTTAAGATACAAGATAGAGTGAATCTATGATCGATCATGCCTCGTTTTCCATAAAGACTATTACACGATAATATAATAGTTGATAGGAAGTGAATGATATGGCAGAGTCACTGACTTGTGATGTTTTAGGAGAGACATGTCCTGTACCGCTGGTAGAAACTAGAAAGGCTGTTAGGAAGGCTTCTCCCGGAGATGTGATCGAGGTGATAGGGAACCATCCAGAGTCCAAGGAAGAGATACCTATGGCTGTTGAGGAACTCGGTTTAGAACTTCTGAGTGTTGAAGACGAAAACGATGAGTGGAGAATAAAGATAAAGATACCGGAGGAGGATTGAATTGGAAGAGGGAGGCAAGGCGACGCTTATAGTTCACAGTGGTGAGTACGATAAAGTATACAGTGCTCTAATAATAGGCACAGGAGCACTTTCGATGGGTATGGAAGTATCGATGTACTTCACTTTTTGGGGGTTGGAAAGGCTGAAAAAGAACGAGTTGGATAAAGGCCCATTGTCCAGGATGAATTTCCTCGGGCTAGGTAAATGGTTCATGAAACGGAAACTCAAGGAAAAAAATGTAAGGGAGATGGATGAACTCATAGATGATTTTCACGAACTCGGAGGTAAGATATTGGCCTGCGACATGACCATGGAGATAATGGGTGTCGACAAAGAGGAATTGAGAGAAGAGGTCATTACAGACTACTGTGCAGTAGGCACATATATTAAGGAGGCTAAAGAATCTGATGTTACACTCTTCATATAGGTGATAAATATGAAAGATGAGATAATATATCTAGATAACGCGGCCAGTTCGAAGATGGATGAAGAAGTGTTCGAGGCTATGAAGCCATATATGCTGGAGAATTTTGCTGTAGCGACTTCCGATTTTGCTTACACCATGGGGGTCGAAGCCAAAGAAGCCCTGAACGGTGCACGAGAAAAGTTGGCAGATACCCTTGGAGCTTCTCCGGAAGAGTTCATATTCACTTCATGTGCGACCGAATCTAGCAATCTGGCAGTTAAGGGTGTTGCGGAAAAACTATCGGACGAAGGTAACCATATCCTAGTTTCAGATATAGAAGATTTTCCTGTACTGCATTCTGCAGAAAGGCTAGAGAAAAAAGGTTACGACGTGACTTATCTTGAAGTCGACGGCGAAGGCTTCATCGACCCCGATATGTTAAGGGAATCTATACGTGACGATACGATACTCGTTTCTATTCAACACGGCAATCAGGAGATCGGAACCCTTCAAGATATCGACAAGATAGCCGAGATATGTGAGGAAAAAGATGTCATCTATCACACTGACGCGACACATACTTTTGGCCGAGTTCCGATCGATGTAAATGAGACCCCAGTCGACCTTATGACCGTTTCAGCTCACACCATACATGGCCCAAGAGGTATAGCAGGACTGTACGTAAGAGAGGATACTCCTTTAAAAAAACAGATGGACGGCGGGTTCCAGGAGAAAAATCTCAGAGCTGGTGTTGAGAACATCCCTGCTGCCGTCGGATTTGCCAAGGCAGTTGAATTGATAGATGACGAGGAGAACGAACGGATCAAAAAAATGAGAGATCGCCTTATCGAAGGCATGCGAGAAGAGATACCTGATATCATGTTAAATGGTCCTGAAGATCAAAGGACGCCCCAGAATGCCAATATAACTTTCCATTATGTAGAAGGAGAATCTATAACTCTTCACCTGGATATGAGAGGCATCGCCGTTAGTACGGGCTCCGCCTGCTTCAGCAAATCTTTAGAGGCGAGTCACGTTATAATGGGCATCGGAGGCGATCACGAAAGAGCCCACGGCTCCGTGAGGTTTACTTTCGGAAGATTCAATACTGAAGATCAAGTAGATGAGGTCGTGAACGCTACCTCAGATATAATCCAAAAGCTGAGAGATATCAGCCCTTTGGGTAAAGAAGAGGAGGAATGATCATGGAAAATGCACCATATACTGAAAAAGTTATCGAATATTTTCAAAACCCGAAGAACGTAGGAGAGATAGAAGATCCAGATGGTTACGCGAAAGAAGGAAGTCCTGCCTGCGGCGACATGGTCTCTTTATACATAAAAGTGGATGAAGGGACAAGTGAGATAACGGATATAAAATTCAAGTCTTATGGATGTGCATCTAATATCGCTACCGGTTCTATAATAACAGAGATGGCTAAAGGCAAGACTATAGAAGAGGCTAAAGAGATAACATGGCAGCAGGCCGCTGAAGAGTTAGGCGGCCTACCCGACTTGAAGACCCACTGTTCTGTTTTAGCGGTCGACGCGTTGAGAGAGGCGATAAGGAATTATGAGGAACGTCAGGGTATTGGAGAAGAGAAACGGGAGACTACGGTGGATGTGGTAAGAAAGCGTTTGAGACACGTTATGAATCCGATGACAGGTGTGGATGTTATAAAGACCAACCTTATCGGTGATATAGAAGTAGAGGACGGAAAGATAACGGTGGAGGTCGACCTTGAAGAAGATCATCAGTTCGCTTCAGCAGTGAAGGAAGACATAAAGGAGAAATTAGAGCCCAGGTGGGATGTTGAAGAAGTAAAAGTCGACTTCATAGGCGAGTAGACGATCTCAGTATCCCCTATCCAAGTCAACGATATTGATAGTCTCACCTTTAGAAAGAGATTCTAATATATCTGCTAGATTTTTGATCCTGTAATCACCTCTTTCCTCGATCTGGGTTGCTCGATGAGGACTGAATATGACGTTATCGAACTCGTCGAGAGGATATTCAGAGGGAAATGTGTCAGTTCTAGACTCCTTATCCTCTGGGTAGTTCCACCAGACGTCTAATCCAGCACCCTCGACTTTTCCTGATTTTAGAGCCTCGTATAGAGCCTCTTCGTCGATAACTGGTCCTCTTCCTACATTCACGATATGAACGCTGTCCTTCATGAGTTCGAACTCTTCGGAGCTAAGATATCCTCTAGTTTCGTCGGTCTCCGGTAACGTGCTTATTATGAAGTCCGCCTCGGACAGTAATTCTGGTAGGTCCTCATTGGTCCGTAACTTATCGACGAGATCACTTTCTTCAGGAGTCCTTTTTACTGCGTTGACTTCCATATGGAAAGAGTTAGCTAACCTCGCTATCTCCTTTCCTATTTCGCCGAATCCAAGAATCAGGAGTGTTTTGTCTCTCAGACCTTTACCCCATCCATCTTCATATCGTGGTGTCCAATCTCCCTCTTTCATCTTATCATGGATAGGGACGAGCTTTTTTGCGCAGGCTAGAAGTAAAGTGAACGCATGTTCGGCCACCATCCAGTAATTGAAATGAGAATTGATAACTTTGATATCAGGGAATTCACGGAGATTTTGCTTATCGGTATAAGGTACACCAACAAAAGGCACTATGAAATATTTCAGGTTTTCAGCGTTCTCCAAGAATTCCTTAGGTATCCTCGAGCCTATAACTGCATCATATTTATGGGCTTCTTCTATCATATCTTCTTTATCGTCAGCTGTAGCTTCTGTTACTTCTACCTCAGGCGGAACTAGATCTGACAGCTTTTTTTTCCCTTCTTCGTCAAACAGGCTTTTGAAAGGATCTAGATGGAGAACTTTCATCTTCTATACTCCTACAAATAAAGTGAAATCATGGTCTAAAATGTTTCCCCTAGGACCCGATGATATAGGAGATAGAGAAAAAGATCTCCTCAATATCGGATATGCAGTCATCTAGATATTTTTATTTCAATTATTTTTTAAAGTATCTCTTGGCAAACTTATAATACCTTTTCAATCTATCTTCAAAATGTGTAAGATGAAAATACTGGTAATGGGAGCAGGAGTCGTTGGAAAAGCCGTAGCCCACGATCTTTCTCGAGATTACGATATCTCGGTAGGCGACAAGGACGAAAAAAATCTAGAAAAAGTGGAGGGTCAGGCGGAAACTTTTCTGCTTGATATAGAGGATGAGGAAGAAGTCATTTCCCATATGAAAGAACACGATGTGGTAGTTGGTAGTCTTCCCGGCAGATTCGGTTTGAAAACCATAAAGCTGGCCCTAGAGGCAGGAGTGGACATCGTTGACGTTTCTTTCATGCCTGAAGATCCTTTACCGCTGGATGACAAGGCAAAACAATCTGGATCTACAGTCATAGTAGATGCTGGTTTTGGTCCGGGGATGAGCAATGTTTTTGCGGGTAAGATCGCGGAGAACATCGATGAATTAGAAAGATTGAAGATATGGATAGGGAGTCTTCCGATAAAAGCAGAACCTCCGCTTTTCTACAAGTTGACTTGGTCTCCTAAAGACCTTATAGAAGAATATACCCGACCCGCCCGATACATCATCGATGGCGAGGTCGTCGAGGTAGACCCTATGGAAGATATCAAAAAAGACATGATCATAGATGATAAGGAATTTGAGGGATTTTATTCAGATGGTCTCCGAACACTTTTAGAAACTATCGAAGTCAAGGATATGGAAGAGATCACACTCAGATGGGCGGGACATCTTGAAAAGTTCAGAATTCTAAGAGAACTCGGTTTTTTTGACGAGGAAAACGTAGATTTTACATTGGACGTCATAAAGGACAAAATGGATTATGAGAGTGACGATTTTTCCATCATGAAGGTAGTAGGGGAAGGACCTGAAGAAGATGTAGAAGTCAGGGAAACATACTTGTTCTATGACGAGGAGAGCGAAGGCTTCAGTTCTATAGCTAGGAGTACCGGTTTCTCTACAGCAGTAATGACTAGATCACTGATCGAGAAGGATCTACGTGATGGTGTGATCCCACCGGAGGAACTCGGTAGGAAGGAGGACCTCTTCGATTTTCTGATAGAAGGACTCAAGGATAGAGGTATACACATAGAAAGGAATATATCATCGCTCTAAAAATTCCTTTGCAGCATCCTCTATAGAGAGGTCATTCGTCCTTGAGATATTTCTAATCTCCTCTATCAGATCCATATATTTCTCATAGCCTTTCTTTCCATCTATTTTTTCGCTAATGACTCTAGCTAAAGCCTTATTGAAGGCCTCATCTTTTTTTTGGGTATCGAGGGACTTTTTGACTATCTCTTTTTTTTCCATCTTATCATCGGACCGTTTATCATCCTATCTAAGGGATATCAACAGTAAAGTATATTTGGGGCGTATCATAATCGAAAAGCGTACATGAGTAGGTGGGCAGTCGTCGGAAGCAGAGCTTCTGACTCCCTCCTCATCATTCGCATTCATGATTGCGGGTCACGCGGAAAAGATTTCCACTAGTCCGCAAGTTCTCGCTCTTGAACTCGCCACAAATTGCGGGAGTCACGGAGGAATTGTAAATTCCTCCTAACCTCCCACTTTACTCGCTCAAAAACCGTTCGCTCCTAAAGCGGGAGTAGCCGAGCTAGGCCAAAGGCGCTAGACTCAAGATCTAGTCCTATAGGGGTCCGAGGGTTCAAATCCCTCCTCCCGCACTCCTACATATATACTATCCAAAAATCCAACTGGCCATTCTGATCTACACTGTTTTTATTTAACAAACAAAATTTGACAAAAAAACACACGAGTTGATTCAAAAACGAAAGAAAAAAGATTTTAGGAGATTTTATGTGGTTTTCTCTTCCAATACTTCGATACCCACTTCTCCTAGTTTTTCCATCATCTCTTCGTAGATCTCTCCTTTTATACAGTCCTCAGGCGGTACTATACCTCTCTCTTCGATCCTATCTTCAGCTAACATCTCAGCGGTTATAGCCGGTGGGAACCCTGTGGTTCGCTGCATCGCCGTCAGTCCTATATCAAGATCAGCTTCTTCCCACATGTAATAGTCTATTCTGATCTCTTCTCCATCTTTTATGCCTTCGGCGGTGTTCCACATCACGCAGACGTCTTTGTCGCCTTCTTTTGGCTGCAACTTAGGAGTGATAACAGATGAGAGAACTTTTCTTGGTATGACTTCTTGGCCGTTCACTTCTACTGGTTCGTTATCGAGCATACCACACTCTTTGAAAGTTTTTATCGCATCGTAGTGGCCGGGCCATCTCACAGTTTTTTCATAAGTATTTTTCAGGTCTGAACGTGTGTACACAAAACTGGGCATCCCGGGAGTCACCGCACATTCCAATTCTTCATCCTGTCCAAATTTGTCGAATTTGAATTTTTCATGTTCTTCCAAGGCCTGGATCTCAGTTCTCTCTCCGTTTTTTATTGCTGGAGATTTAATCATATATTCTCTAAGTACGTGATCGAAGGCCCACGTTATCATATATTTCAGCGGTCTTTCTACCGCTGCTGCTTTTTCTGGTATCCCGCCACATCGTGCTATCGCGGATATCCCTTCATCCATCTTCCTGAGACCTTCACCGAGAGTGAAATTTGTGAGTCCGGGAGCAAAACCCATACCGTCGACGAAGGAGACATCATTTTCCGTAGCTTTTTGGTGGAGATGCTCTCCATATTCTTCAACCGACATACCTTCTGGTAGATCAAGACCTTCCATTTCGTACTTATCAGGTCTCCTATGATATTCCTCCAACATATCCACCATATTCAAACCTACCTCGATACCTGCTTCCAAAGAGGCATAGCTGGTTTCTCGAGTGGGCAAGGCGTTTATACCGGCATCGTAATTTTCCATCACTTCTTTCGTTTTCTCTTTATCCGTCACATCTAGAGTATATTTTTCGAATTTATCAGAACCTATGGATTCAATTATATTGTTGATGCTTTCTTCGTCTCTACTCACGAGACCGATCTTTTCAACATCTGATTTATTAGCTAAATACCATGCACTACCTTCTGCCTGCTTCCCGGCACCTAAGATTAGTACTTTCATGTTAATCACCGGAAGTGATTTGTTTTTGTGATATAAATCT